>JAHCSD010000151.1 GCA_018609185.1 Patescibacteria group bacterium | reverse complement strand
ATTTTATATCAGTATAGCTTATGAAAACAATTATCAACAAAACCCGCGCATCAATTGGGATTGCGGGGCTCGCGTATAAACTCCCGACAATAAAAAAGTCAGTTGAGGAGCTGGAAAAGCAACAATTGCTGCATTCCCCGGCTTCTTTGTTGAACGATTTTGGTTTCCGGAATTGCTATATCCATGAACCAAGTCAAAGATTTGAAGATTTGCTGTTAGAGAGTTCAAAAGAAGCTCTACGAGAAAGCCATTCGCAAAAAAAAGATGTGACAAGGATTTTTTTATATTCGGGGATAAACAGTGAAATTGACAACGATAAACAAACTAACACCTTAGAGTTATTCCGGTACCCGGCAGCTGAACTGCGCCATAAACTAGAGCTTACTAACGCAAATGCAATTGCACTTTCACAGCAAGGTTGCAGCGGACTGCTTTCGGCGATTGATTTAGCACGGCAACTACTCACCGCGTCTCCGCGAGACAGCGAAACGATACTATGCGTAACAGGCGATTTGCTTCCGCGCCGGACAAAGCGAGAAATAATGTACAACATTATAAGCGATGCGGCAGCGGCTCTTGTTGTTGCGAAAAACTGTGATAAAAATCAGATCATATCTTTTCATCAAGAAGTACAGTCTTACTACTGGAACACTTCAGCCCACGAAAATGAATTGTTGGCTTCATACTTTCCTATGGCCAAGCGCGTGATTGAGAACACAATTAAAGAGGCGGGGCTGGCGCCCTCGGATATTAGCTGGTTTGTACCTCACAATGTCAGTTTGAGAAGCTGGGAAATACTGGCAAAATTGATAAACATTCCCATGGAAAGAATCTGGACAGAAAATATGTCCCGCGTTGGTCATACGATATCTTGCGACCACATCATTAATCTTGTTGATATG
>JAHCSD010000150.1 GCA_018609185.1 Patescibacteria group bacterium | reverse complement strand
GGATGGTCTGGCTGATGGCCATGACCTGCTTCTGAGCCTGCTCCCCAGTATTCATCAACCACAATATTCTGACATTGGGATTCTTGCCTATCTCCCGCTCTACGAAATCACGAACAGTGGTGGAGTTGTGAGTAGGTGTGAAGCCCTCACCTGCAAGGAACAGTCCTGTAGGGTTATCAACACTGATACACCTAACAGGTCTTGAGCCTACTGATGTAACAGCTACAATGGACTTACCTTGCCTCTTAGGCCCTGGTCTGTCTGCAATCTGCCTCTTACGCTGGATACGGAATACATTGAGGTCAACAGGAAAGGTAACATACCACTTCCGACTAACATAGACTCCATCTAGGGTGGCCTCGTACTCCTTGATTGACACCACTAGACCTAATGACCTTGCCAGTTCAAGCACGCCATATGCAAGGCGCTCGCTAGTATTGACAAATATGCAACCACTCTTACCAGGTGAGCCATCCGTATCCATCAAGCCTTGCAGAAGGTTCCATCGTGCTTCCACAGACGCTTGGAGGTAACACTTAGGAATATGCTTATTATCTAGTAGACCTAACTCACGTAGTTCAGGATGGAGACCATAAACTGTCCTCATTGGCTCGTGGTCAGACAGTTTATAGCCATCCCTCACTATCGAGTCCCAAACCTCAAAGTCCGTATTTGTAATCCTACCGTTAGCAGAGTGCCCGTCTCCTAGCCAAGCACCTAAGGTATAGGGAGCAATGATAAGATGAGAACTAGGATACTCTACAGCCTCATTGACCGGAATGTGGTGGTTCCAGCCTCCTCTATTAGGAATACGTACAGTAGTCGCCAACTCCTCCGTAGTCTTTACTGACCCATCAGGGGTACGTACTCTAGGCTTGTGAGTGCCTATTCTGGAATCAGTTGAAC
>JAHCSD010000019.1:8781-9191 GCA_018609185.1 Patescibacteria group bacterium | reverse complement strand
ATCGCTCTTGCCTGTTTTGGCAATCCCTCCGCTCCAAACATGGGTAAACCCTACCGCGCTTCCCACCCTGCCGGCGCCAAAGACAAGAACGCTGCTTTCATCTTCCGATCCAAGAAATGTACCATTACGTATCGTCGAGGGGCTGGGTGAAGAGTCAAAACTATAATCGTAGTAGCACGCATAGAATTTGTTTAACGGGAAACTACTCTCATTACACACAGGAACCGGTATAACGGTAACATTACACGTAGCGGTGTCTGTCTCATCCGCAGTGTTCACAGTGACGCTGGCTCGTTTGTTTCCTGTGGTTGAGTATGTTTTCTTTACGGTTTTGGTGTTACCAGAAAGGCCGTCGTCTCCGCTCCACGCGTAGGTATATCCTCCTTCGCCCCCCAAGGCTTCTGCTTCCC
>JAHCSD010000019.1:0-8771 GCA_018609185.1 Patescibacteria group bacterium | reverse complement strand
TGGTTTCTGTTCCTACCACCAAAGGATCAAAAGAGGATCTGCAGGTTACCGCTAGCGGCGGAATGCCCGTAAGGCCCAAGTCGTGGCAGAAGGTGATGGTGTCTGCTGCAACCGGAATAGTATCATCCCAAGCCGCAAGCTGGTTGCTGGTAACAGTATTAGGACCTATGGTGGCGTTAACCGTACTATACTGGGTCGCGGTGCAATCCCCTGCTTGTTTTGCTTTACCCTCAAATTTATTTTTGTATGCAAGGACTCCATAGGTTCCGGGAATTAATTTCGAGAATCGAGCTATTCCGTTTGCGTCAGAAAGCGTAGAAGAATAAACCGTAGTTCCGCTAGGGTCGGTGAGTTTTACTGTGGCAGACGGAAGAGGAAAGATCCTCTCTCCTTGTTCGTCGACAATATATACCACAAGAAGAATTTCTCCCTTACAATTTTTCGATTCCACGACATTCAGATCTGATTCCGTGTCTCCACCGGGGCCATGCGCTATTAATTGGTAGGTGTATGCCGTTTCATCTTTCAGTGGCGTGTGGGTAAAGGAAGTGGGATTACTGACAAACGGGCCCGAGCTGATTACGCTCGTGGTGCAAAATCCTCCCTCGCATGCCTTGAGTTCATAACTTGAAGTATGGGAAACTTCCCAGGTTACCTCATTAAAGGGTGTTCCCACATCACATTGGGGGTTGATGTCGAATAGATCAATACGTGGTGGCGGCGGAGGCGGCTCCTTGAGGATTCCTACGACATCGGTGTCGGTGAGGCCATTGGAATCGGTAACGATAAGCTCGATTATGTTCGTATATGTTCCTTCGAGTTTTGCTTTCCAATAGCTTATCATTTCTTGCCGTTTAGCTTCGGTATATTCGCCGTCTCCGAATTCACATCCTGCAAACTCTGTAGAAGGGTCGGAGTTGTCCACATCGTAGTCCCACGTGCAACTGATGGGGCCGCCTTTGGGGTCATAGCTTGCGAGGCCGTCGCCCGTTCTGTCTTTGAACGCGGAAAGGTAAAAATTAGGATCTTTGCTTTTGTCCACATCGGGTTCGGCATTGGTAATAACTATTACGTTGGTCCAGGGGCCGGCGAGGGTTTTTGCGATCGAGGCTTCGGCAATCGGGCCTTGGACGATTCCAAACCAGCGGTGTGCTGCATTCCCTCCGCCGAGGCTTGCTGTTTGTGCCGGGGTTGTTGCAAACCATCCTGCGGGAGGATTAACGCTAACCGAATAGTCACCCGTAGGGAGCAAGCCAGTACTATAATACGGATCAGAGTTGCAGAGATTGGGATTTCGTGAACCTGATGAAGCTCCGCTATAACTCACATTTACGCCGCCAAGCGTGAAGCTAAGAGGCGTACCGCACGATACCCCATTTTGGACAAGTCTTTCTCCGGTATCATACGTGCCATTTGCATTATCATCTATATAGACGCGTCCAAGGATGGTTCCACCACAGGAAGAGGAAGCTACGCACCGGTTTGTATTTTTACAGCCATATGTGCAGCTTCTTGTTTGTTTCATTTGGTCTGCACCGCAACTTCCTGCACCACAAGCAACATCGGTCCAAGCTCCACACGAATCAGTCACGCATTTACTTTCGGAAGCACAGTTGAAGGTGCAGTTACGTGTTTGTCGCATTTGGTTAGAAGTACAACTTCCTCCCCCGCAAACATTGTTGCTCCAACCGGTACAGGTGTCAGCTTTTGTTGCGCAAACATTCCCCCATACGTCTTTAGAAGCTGCAGAAGTTCCACTACATGATCCAGTTTTGTAAGAGTGAGCTTCGCACGCTGCCCGGTCAAGGTAAATATTATAGTTTGCGGTGTTTGCGTTTCCCTCAGGATAGAGTGTATTCACGACCCCAACCTCATGGTTTACCAGCCACGTGGGGGTTGCCGCATAATTTGTGGCGTCAGCGCTGAGGTTAAACGGCAGCGTGCAGGACCCCATGCAAACCACGCCCATGAGCCCGGCGCTTCCACCCGCACATTTTGGGCCAAATCGTGCAATGGAGTGGACTCCATCCGGGCCCTCATAATAAATCCCGCCCGATAATGAGTCGGCCTTGCACGCTGCCGTGAATGTTCCATTAATCTGATTGCCGGTTGGCGCGTCTCTTAGATCGCCGCGTACCGCAACCCAATCAGCGGCTGCTCCTGAGCAGGTAGCTCCCTGAAATCCGGGGGAGAGCCCTGTGAGCGTGTACGATGCTGCGTTTCCCTCTCCTGTTTTTCCAAAGAAGAAAACGACTAGTAAAAATATAAATAGCAGTAAAAACGTAGCATACCAGACATGCTTTGGAGAAGAAATGGGGTGTTCTTTGAGATTAATCATATGTGTTTACGGGATAGTTACATTGGCGCGCGAACGAAAATCTGCGTACCACTCGTCAAAGTTCTGAATGCCGCGGGGCCCTTCTTTTATTTCTGCGATTTTTATTATTGCGTATCCGGTGAAGAGCTCATACATGTTGCTTTCGCCGTTCCCGAGCTCGTCAAGGGCTGCAAAGAGCGCATTTTTATCGGGGAATGAATCGAATGTTGGCTGTGCTCCGATATTCATAAAGGTGTCCAGGAAAAGAAAACCCAGATCTCCGCCGTTTTTTGCGCTTTCCTCGTCTTCAGAAACTTCTTTGGCAAGAGCGGAGAAGTCTTCCCCGCCTTGGATTCTTCGAAGAGTTTCTTCAGCCCTTTCTTTCTTGGGTTGGTTAGCCTTTTCGAGCGTTGCGCGTTCTTCTTGGGTCATTGATTCGTAGGAGGCAAACTGGAGCTCGTCTTTTTCAATCCAGATGGCAAATACACGTTTTTGGGTTTTCAGTTCCGCAGTTTTTTCTTTAAGAATATCTAGGCGGTATGTTCTCATCACTTCTTCTAGCGTGGTGCGATATATGGTTTTCAACTCTTCTTCATATTTTGCCCAGTCGCCTTCATAAAGCCGGTCAACGGCAGTTTCCTGAATACGCTGGCGAACTTCTTCGTCAGTTACGGTGATACCGTATTCAGCGAGAAGTTGAGTGAGGAGCAGTTCTTGGATCATTTCTTCGCGGATACGTTCGGTAAGCCCGGCGCGTTCTTCTTCGGGAAGGGGCGAGATGGTGCTATAGAAATACGTCTGGGCGTCGAGTCGCGTTTTGTAGTCTTGGTACGGGATATCTTCACCGTTTACGGTTGCTGCGGTTTCGGGTTCTGGCGGAGGCCCCGCAGGTTTTTTAACCAAAACAAAAACTCCCGCGGCAATAACGGCCACCACTAAAATCGTTGCCGCAATTCCAACGGGAGATCTTAAGATTTTTCCTATTTTCCCCATTATCGTATTTTACCCCAAATTGAATAGCGCAACAACCCAATTTCTCTGTTGATCAACATTTAATGTTGATCAACAGTACTTACTGGCTTTGCAGGCGGTTTTTGGGTGAAATTTACGGACAAGTACTAACCGGATAAACTTGTCCTGCAAGCGAAGCGTTTACATAACGTGGTGTAGTTATTTGCACGTTTAACTCGCAAAGCGTAGTGTAGCTTACTCCAAGGAGATTCCATAGATCATTTTCGGCAGTTACTCTTATTCCAAAGAAGTTGCTGTTCAGAATTGAAATTAAGAAGACATCTGAATTAATGATGTAGAAAATCTGGTAGTCAGGAGAATCTTTTAATAAAATATCGCTTTGTGGGTTGGTCGCCACCCCGCGTGAAAGCGCATCTTGAATTTTTTGCTGATCCGTTGAGAGCGATGGTGCCGTGGGTGTTTCCACAATAATGTCATCGTATCGTATGGGGTCTCCTTCTGGGTAGGTATTGAACTCTACGCTGTTTACGGGAGCGATTTGATCCCACCGGATTCCCAGCCGATTAAATGCATCGGCACTGGCAACCCAGTGTTTTTTAGTCGTCGTTTTTCCTGCAACGAGCCAATATACCTTATTTGTGTCCCTAAGCTTTATCGCGCTGTTTATAGGATAGCCCACCAGGTCTTCGTGGGTAACGGTAACAATGTTGTACCACTTGTTTCCATATGATTCAAAAACTTGTGCGCTAGGAATGTGGCGGCTTGTGCCTGTATTTGTGATATAGAACACTTTTTCGTCATCAGCGCGTTTTAATAGGCGCGCAGTGGGGTAGGCGTCAATTTCTTCTTGTTCTACCGTGAACGCATCTTCTCGGGAGAGCCCATATGAAGCGAACACTTCGTCACTCTTAAGGATTCTTTTCTGAGAGTTATCAGTATAGTAGAGGCTTGGATCGCCCGTTGTCTTAATTAACTTTATTTCCGGGACACCCTCAAGTTCTTGTCTAGAAACCGTTCTAATATTATTCCACGCATATCCTCGAGATTCAAAAATTTGAACACTAGGGATATGTTTTCTTTTCCCTCCCGTTATGACATATACCGCAGGATCATCAGACGCTTTTACTAGTGTTCCCTCGACAAATGTGGGTTCTGCCTTTACGCCTGTTTTTTCAGTCTCGATTTCTTTCTCGACGATCAAAAGAGCCGAAAACACAATAGCAACAATGAAAAGAAACATGATTTCCTTTCCGCCCCACTCTTTTATTTTTGTATAGATTTTATTCATTGTTTATGGGTGAGGATATAGTCCACAGGCAGAGGCGGATCCCGACCATGGCTGCCATCTGGCATCGGGTCCGGAAAACGCGATTCTGCCCTCACTTTTCTTTTTCGCCCAATCTACATTTAATAAGGGGTTACCATATCCATATTTTTCTTTACATTTATCGAGTTCTGCCTGGTTAATTATTGTACATTGAGGATTAGAAAAATCATTCGTCCAGGTTATGCCAAGCGGGCAGAGGCCGAGAAGATTTATTTGCATTAAGCCAACACTGTAGTCGGCTGTAGTGGCGGTGAGACAGTTATCGTTTAGGGCTAATGGGTTTCCTCCGCTTTCTACTCTGCAAATTTGTACCGCATCTACAGCATGCGTATCAAAGAACTGGAGCATGGTAGATGCCTGGCACGATCCGAGATCCGCGGCATCACACGCATTGCTATGGGCTTGCCATATTCCAAGAGTTTCTGCACACGACAGGTTATATGCCCCCACAACATCATCCATAAAATTACAATGCTCCGGTGCTTTATGGCTAGAGTTTACATATGGTCTGAATGCTGCTCCTCCGCTACATGCACCAGCGGCAAGCATGATTTCTCCGGTTCCGCGATGGAAGTAGTGAGCTACGGTTTCTGCGTATTCTTCTACCGGCCAAGTGGATGCAATTGAGCACGTTCCATTATGCAAGCCATATGGGTATTTACTAATGTGCCTTGTTTCGTCAAACAACCACGGGGTAGTGGTTTCACCCAGGTGAAGGTTGTATTCAAAACGCGCTATTGGTCCTATGTCATCTTCACGGGCAGCCGCAGGATTTAGTGCTTTAAGTGTATGAGCAAGTTCATGGAAGATGGTGAAGGTGAAAATTTCTCCACGAGAACCGATGAGCAGCATGCTCGGATCGCAGGATACGTTCTTCCCAAATACAGAACAGAATCCTCCGCCTCCATTTGTAGCGATCGTAGCCCCGTCCAAGTCATTTACAAAGAAGTCATCAAAGCGTGTTCCGCTTGTCTCGTATAGTTTCTGGCAGACATCATAAAGGCCTCCTGCTTTCCAGGCTCCTTGGAAATGTATATTGAAAGTATTCGAGATATAGTTCATTAATGCTGCTGCCCCATTACTTTCAGGCGGACAAGGTGTGGGGATAGGTCCTCCGGGACCAGGTCCCGGTCCTGGTTCAACAGGGCACACCCCACCATCAAGCAAACTTTTCATGACGATTTTTAAGGATTCAACCTTGTTGATGGCTTCTGTCGGGGTGGGAAGCGGTTCAGCGCCGCCTGCGGGTATGGGTATAAAATGCCACCAGACGTCAACAAAGCCACCATCGGGAACATCAACTGTGACCGACGCTATCCCGGGGAATCTGGCGTCTTCTCGGTCCGTGACAGGAACAAAGATTAGATTTGAACATCCGAATCCTGCGCAAGGAGGGTGGTATCCTTGAGGATCGCCCGGAGCCCCGCATTCTGGGTCGTCAGAATTACAGAGAGAGAATCTTACCGTCCAGTACGCAGGTACCTCAACGCGTGTGGTGTGTGTTCCCGCCCCCGTTGTGTTCAAAGAATAAGGGTTGTCAATTGTTTGGGGGCTGCCGAAATCAAGCCAGACACGTTGATTGAGCTCAAGAGAGGTAGTCCCGCTTGCCTCGTTAACTTTCGTCCCTTGAATTTTACTGACCGGGCAGAAATTAGGATTTGGTGCAGGATCACAGACGCCGCAAGCCGAAGCTCCGCTTCAGGTGGGGCACCAATATGCTCCTCCCCCGCTGCGTGAAGCGGCAACGATTGCGTTGGTGTCAGGATTTTTTAGTTCTTGTTGACACGTTGGGATGTCTGAAGAAAGGGTTGCCTCGTATCCTCCCCAGCCGTATGTTTTTCCGCACCAGGTTACCGGGTTACCTGGATTACTGACATTGTCCCAGTACGTAATTTGAAAAAGGCCGGCAGCAAATCCGTTATCTGCACTCGGAGAACATGCGCTTTCCTGGCTCGCTATTTGTTGAGCTGCCCAAGTATAGTCACCAAAATATTTATTTAAGAAATCACATGTACAATTACCCCCTACAATTGTACAAACAGCCTGAGCCTCATTTATGCGCAGGAACGTCAAATCTCCCGGAAGTTTTTCCGAGGTACCCACCACCAAAAGAATAAGGAGGATAAGGGTCCAAAATAACGTATGTCTAATAGAAAACATATAGTATTAGGCTAAAAACCTAGATTGGCGCAGCTTGTACCGCTCCCCAGAACATATTTCGCAATTGCGCATTTTTCGTCTCCTTCACTTTCGTCAAGAAAGATAGATAAAAGCGCGGCTGCGGCTCCAAAACTATCCCGTTGATCCCAAGGATTAAACTGATCAGTACCGGACAGGTCTCCATTGGCAAGTGCAATGGAGCTATACCAGATGTGCCAATCAATCGGGAAAATTTGCGCAAGCCCCATTCTTCCCCCGCAATCTCCTTCGGGTTTTGCAGATACCGGCATCTCTACACAAGTTTTGCCAAACTTATCTTGAATTATCTGTTCGAGCTTGGGATTTCCGCAGAGTGTGTTTCCTTCAAATGCTACCTGGCTTGATGGGCACATATCGGTTGGGTGCGAACCAGTTCCAAATAAAGGATCCCACCCACTCATGTAATAGGTTGCAGCAAGCAAAAGTTCAGTAGTGAGCGGAAAGGTATTCCAAAACGTGTTTGCATTGAAGGTTGCTGTTTCCGCATCAGCCTTTACCAACGCAAATTTTGCGGGATCCACCCCTTGGCAGGTGTCTTCACAGGATTTGGCTTCTGCTTCGGTGACCACTATTCCCAAGCCGCATACATTGGTATGCGCATCCCAAAGATATCCCACATTAGAGGCTCCTTTCTTTTGTCCTGCGCACGCTGCAAGTTGTTCACACTCATTACAGCTTGTTACGTTCTCGATCACGGGCCCAAGATTAAGCTTCGTCTGGTCCCCCCCTCCGCACGTGACATGAGTGCCGAAAAGAGTTGTTGTGAGCGTTGCGTTTAGGGTAGAGTTTTTCTCGAGATAGCTTACCACCATTTTGAATATCGGGTTGTTTGAAATGGGTCTGAACGGGTCGTAAGACATTTGTGCGTCTGCCACTTGAAAAGAAAACAAAAAGAGGACTAAGACAGTCAATAGTCCTCCCAGTGAGAGTAATACGGGTTTTATACTCCCTTTTGTCATTAGCTTAGTATATCATATCGAGAAAGCAATTGGTACAAGTTTTTCCAGTTTTCTATCGAAAGGTTTTCTGCTCTCGCGTTTTTGTCAAGACCCATTTCGAGAAGATAGGCCTTGACCTTGTCTTTTTCAATATTGAGCGTTTTTGCAAGATTACTTGCAAGTAGTTTTCTTGGGTGCGCAAAGCCGGCTCGTACAACTTTAAAGAAATTTTCGTGGTACTTCGTGTTGATATTCGTGGTACTTCGTGTGGCTATCCGAAGGATAGCCCCGTCGACTTCCGGTTGCGGCCAAAATGAGGATTTTGGTATTCGTGAAACTAACTTTGGTTCGCCGTAAAATTTGACCGAGACCGCGAGAAGGTTCATACGAGGAGGACAGGCGCATATGCGCGCAGCCACCTCTTTTTGCACGATGAGCGTCATGTCTTTTGGTGGTGTACCTGATTCAAGGAATTTTCTAATTAAGAAATTCGTCAAATAAAATGGCAAGTTGCCTATAAGGGTATAGCCGCTAGGGGTTAGGGTATAGTCTTTTGGATCAAATTTTCTTATATCTTCGGTTATTACCAAAATGTTCGAGGTCGGACCTCGAACATTTTGGTTGGCTAGCGTGGATCTTAGAATTTTTGCAAGATGGGGGTCTTTTTCTACCGCGATTACTTTTTTTGCGCGTTTTGCGAGTTCAAGCGTTATGGTTCCAATGCCCGGACCCACTTCGACTACAGTGTCATGTTCTGAAATATCAGCTGCTTCAACAAATTTTTGAAGGACAGTCTTTGAAATAAGGAAATTCTGCCCCAGGCGTTTGGTGGGCCGGATGTCGTGTTTTGCCAGCAACGATTTAATTACATTTTTTGATGTGAGATCCATTTTTTGTGACACGAATTCAATTTTGGGAGGCTGAACCTCCATATGGAGGTTCAGCCTCCATTCGGATCATTCGAATGCGATTCGGGTATTGGTGTCGCTTCACAAAATCTCTTCTGCAGATCGGAAGA
>JAHCSD010000149.1 GCA_018609185.1 Patescibacteria group bacterium | reverse complement strand
CCATAAAATGTTTTGCAGATTTACCCCGCACCGAGCTCTGCTCTGGTGCAGGACGCATGCCTAAGCTGCTCGGCTACGGCGCCAGACACAATTCTGTATCTGGCTGGGAGGTGCTGACTAGTACCTCCCGCCAATCATAATACTACTTTTGTTTATCCCTTATTTTCTCCAGGCGGTATAATATCGTAGGTCTTCTTATCCGATATACCCCCAAACCCTAAAACAACTTGCTTGATATCTTTTACAATATCATCCATCGATCCCTCTCTGGTAAAACCTGCGGCATACTTATGTCCTCCCCCTCCCAGGCTTGCTGCAATTTCCGAAACATCAACCCCTTTAAAACGCTCGCTTCTTAGGCTTCCTTTTACTATCCCCTTTTCATATTCTACCAAAAGTACAGTAAAACGCGATGTGGGAGCCGTATTCAAAAGTGAAATTAGCCCCGCAACATCATCAAAGGTGGCGCCGTGTTCATCTAAATCGTCTTTTAAGATGTAAGAATACAGCATCCCGATTTCCTTTACTTCACGGATTCGTGCGAGCGCCCTCCCCCAAATCTTAAGCGCGGCCTCACCCCGCGTGTCGAGTGATTCTCGAAGAACCTTTGAGGGGACGACTCCTGACTTAAGCAGCTCGGACCCAACCTCAAATACCTGGGGAGAAGTAGTGATATGGCTAAACCCTCCCGTATCCACGAGTATTCCCGTAAGAAGGTTAAGAGCAATATCTTTTGAAATGGCAAGGCTGTTATTCCTGAAAAACCAGTAGGCAATTTCAGAGGTCGAAGAAAGGTCTGGATATACTATTTGCAGATCCCCAAAGGGGCGTGAGGCAACATGATGATCAATAGTCACAAAACGAGACTCGTCAAGAAACGTGGGGCGCAAGTGAAGACGTTCAATGTCTCCATAATCCAAGCCAATCACAAGGTCAAAGATATCGTTCTCCGGTAACGTATGTTGAACAGATACGCTTCCGGGAAGAAATTG
>JAHCSD010000018.1 GCA_018609185.1 Patescibacteria group bacterium | reverse complement strand
ATGTGAATATTCTCTGGTTTCGTCCAGCGCGCCGGAAGTTCATGCCAGTATTTTCGAAATTCCAATAATTTCTTCTTTATATCGTCGGGAATATTGATTGCAATAAAAATTCGCCTCTTCATTGAGTTACTTAAATTATAGCATTCTTAATCAAAAAATTCATGCTATAATAAAGTCGCCCCTTTCATTATTCATGCAAAAATATGGCTACTAAAGAGAAAAATATTAATAAAAAAATCGCCCGAATATTTTATGAGACGGCGGAACTTTTAGATATAAAAGGAACGGCCTTTAAGCCGGCGGCCTATCGCAAAGCGGCGAGAGGACTCGAAAATCTTGAGGAAGATGTGTCTGATATTTATACAAAGGGGGGCAAAAAAGCGTTAAAAAATGTTGTCGGGGTTGGCGAGAATATTTCTCAAAAAATAGAAGAGCATCTGAAAAGGGGTAAGATCAAGACGTACGAAGATCTGAAAACGGAAACCGCAATACGGCAAGTAGTCACTCATTTTTTCAAAAGCAAGGGATTGTCTCTCGGGGAGCTTAAAAGGGACGCCAGAAAACAAAAAATTGTATATGCAAGATTCACCAAGCCGGCCAAACAATTACTGGAACTTGCCGGATCTCTTGAAAAAGCCAAGATAGCAATAGATAAGGTTGCCGGGTGGGCAAATTCCCGGGGGTTGGATTATGCTATTGAAACCGTGTTTAAAAAATGGCTGGAACTAGACCGCCTGAAGCCCAAGGAGGTTGTAAAAAAGCCCTATTATTGGGACAATCCAATGGTGTGGTCTAAAACTAAACACAAGTGGTATGTGATAGACAAAGCTGGAACATGGCTGGAATTTGCAGGAGAAGAGAAAGATATTGAATGGCGAATTGAAAAATGAGCCGTTAAACGCTGACAGAAGTCATGCGTTAGGCCCACGAACTATGCAAAAACTTGTAGCACAAAAAAACCCGGTGCTTTACAAAAAAACGAGGCGGGTAGAACAATTCGATGACCGTATCCGACGGCTTGTTTCGAATATGAAAAAAACTATGAAGGAAGAAAACGGGATTGGTCTCGCAGCTCCTCAAATTGGAAAATCGCTTCAGATGTTTGTGGTGGATGCTGATCACATTAAGGAATCAGAAGAATCCCGGAACCCGAGCCAAGCACGGTACGGGACTTCGCAGAAAATACAATTAAAGTTGAAGAGAGTAATGAAAAAAATATTTAAAAGAAAAATGCACGATGTGTTTATTAACCCCGAAATCCTTTCGGCCCCAAACAAAGGAGTTCTTATGGAAGAGGGGTGCTTAAGCATACCCGGAATATTTGGCAGCGTCGCACGAGCAGAAGAGATTACGGTCGCCGCCCAAGATGAACACGGAAAAAAATTCACCGTCAAAGCGCAGAATCTCTATGCTCATATACTACAACACGAGATCGATCACTTAAACGGTGTCCTTTTTATAAGAAAAGCAGAAGAAGGATCACTCCACAAAATACATAAAAAATCTCATGACAACTAAGAAAATAAAAATTCTCTTTATAGGAACTTCAGATTTTGGCATTCCCACCCTAAACACCCTAAACCGAATGAAAGATTATACTATTCTTGGCTGTGTAACAGCACCGGATAAACCCGTTGGCAGAAAACAAAAACTTACTGCTTCGCCAATAAAAACGTGGGCAAAGAAACACAAGATTCCTGTGATTCAGCCTGAACGAATTAAAGATCCTGTCTCGGTCGAAAAGGTCCAAAAACTCGCCCCCGACATGATCCTTGTTTCCGCCTACGGACAAATCATTCCCAAAGAAATATTCCAGCCTCCTCGGCTTGGCGCAATAAATATTCATCCCTCGCTTCTTCCTCAATGGCGGGGTGCCTCACCCATACAATATGCAATTCTTTCGGGAGATAAAAAGACCGGAGTAACCCTCATTCAAATGGATGAACAACTTGACCATGGCCCCATTGTTTCTCGACAAGAACTATCACTTCAGGGGAACGAATATTTTGAAGATCTCTATCTGGAACTCCAAAAACTTTCGCAAGGTATTATAAAAAAAACTCTGCCGTTCTTAAGAGATAAAAAAATAGATCCTGCCCCACAAAATGAGTCCGAGGCAACTTATTCCAAAATCCTCAAGCGCGAAGACGGAAAACTTATCTGGTCACGAACCGCGGAAGAGCTCGAGCGTCAAATTCGTGCGTTTCACCAATGGCCCGAAAGTTTTACTGGGTGGGGAAAAGCCGAAAACGAAACAGTTAAAATTAAAATTACAAAAGCTTCGGTAGAAACTTCCGAGACTATAGAGCAAAAAGATCTGTCTTATGGACAGGTATTTGTGACCCCGGAGAAAAAACTTGCAGTTGAGACCGGAAAAGGATACCTTATTATTGAAAAACTGAAGCTTGAAGGGAAAAAAGAAATAACCGCCCAAGAATTTTTGAACGGCTATCCTGCAGTAATTGGAAGTACGCTGATCTAGTTGGTTGGTATCAAAAAATGTCCAACACCGGGCGTTGGACATTTTTTGATTAATCGATTAATTAATCCTTGATTAACTACTCAAATATATTCAACCCAATTTCCTCCGAATACGCTTTGCGAATTTCGCCTTCAAGCTTAGTGAGCGCTACTTCGGCAATAGTAGAAATAACAAGCTTACTGATGTGGCCACCGAATAATTGCATGTCTTTGTTCCCTAAAACACCGTGGGCATGGACAATGATTTCATCATCTTTGATGGCGATATTCCCGGTAATACTTACAATCTCCAGCGGCTCTTTAAAATTTTTAGAAGAATATTCTTTAGTCTGTCCGTTAAAATATGCAAGTTCTGCATCTTCGCTTGCGCCGATCGCGGTAAAGTGAGCGGCTTTAATCCCTTCTCCTTCAATAAATGTTTTGAGCGTCTCAATAAATTCCTCGCCCTTATCAAACCGCAAGATATATTGGTTACCTTCTTGTAGAATTAATTTCATAGGCTGCAATCCCGAATGCAACGGAAACATTCAAAGATTTTTTCTTTCCGTGCATGGGAAGATGAATAATATGATCTGACCGCTTAAGAAGCGATGTTGATATTCCCCTCACCTCGTTTCCTAACATGAGTGCGAGGGGAAACTTGGGTTTAAAATTTCTGTAGTCTATACTTTTCCCGGGAACGGCCTCAAGGGCAATAATCTTAACGCCCTCTTTTTTGAGGTTCTCGATCACTCTCCACGTATCGTGCCTTCTTTCCCACCGAACACACTCTTCGGCCCTAAGTGCAACTTTTGATATTTCTTTCCGAGGCGGATAACCGGTATAACCGATTAGATATACTTTATCGACCCCGGCGCCGTCAGCCGTTCGAAATATTGAACCGACATTGTGAAGGCTGCGGATATTGTGGCAAATAACATAAAATTTCTCCTTGAACATAAGACCTCTTGCGTCTATAGTTATTCTTTTTCAAATGGAACAAGGGGGATTAACACTTCTGCTTTCTTGCCAAGCGCATCCGCAAACTCACGTCCATCTTTCTGCGACCCTACAATATATCCATAATGCATGGGAATAGCAAGTCTGAAATCAATATCTTTGATTGCGGCAACCGCTTCTTCCACATTCATGGTGTAGATTCCTCCCACCGGAAGAAGCGCAATATCTGTTTTTACGTCTTTCATTTCAGGGATATGATCGGTGTCTCCCGCGTGATACAACTTAACCCCGTCAATTGAAACCACGTATCCAAGCCAGTTGTTTTCTTTTAGATGAAAGTCTTTACCAATATTATATGCCCATATTGCTTCTACTTCAATCATCCCTATTTTCGTTTTCTCTCCCGGTAAAAGTGTTTGTACGTTTCCTTGGAATTTTTTAGCGCAGTCTTCGGGTGTAATAACAACGGTGTTTTCTTTCTGAAGACGCGCTACGGTTTCCGGATCACAGTGATCATAGTGATCATGACTCACCAATATCAAATCAGCTTTTCCGCGACTGTCATCAAGTTCCCATGGATCAAAATAAATCTTCTGCGATCCGTTCCAAAGAAATGAGGCATGTTTGAACCAAATTAATTTTTCATACGTCATATACTCCTATTATACAAAATAAATACCCCAATGGGAAAGGCCCGACTTACATGAAGTCGGGCCTTTAAGGTCCTTGAAACCTTCTAGAGAATCGTCACTGTCACCCAGCGACGGCCCCAGTCGAGAGCTTTCTCTCGACCGGTAGATTCTACCGTATCCGGGAACCAGATGTCTACACGGTTCCAATACCCGAGGATTGCTCCTCCGGTATCTTCCGCCGTGAAAACGGTCCCCGGAAACCCTTCGATTGTCAACCGACATCCATAAGGAATGTGGTTGGGGTCCACCGCTACTGTCCCCCAGTGTACCCGGGTTCCGGTTGCAGTAGCGTAGGGGTCCCCCCAGGTTTGATCTGGGGTACTGGAATAACCCGAGACGTTCCCAAGGAATGACAACCCAGACGGGCAGTTCCCTGGCCTAACGAGAGACGGAGGAGTTATTTTTTTCGCTTCCTCCGCAGCCTTCCGTGCAGCTTCCTCGTCCGCCGCCTTTTTGGCAGCAGCTTTCTGGTCGGCGAGCTTCTTGGCGAGCTGGTCTCGCTCACCCTGGAACTGATTCAGCGTGGTAACCTGGCCCGAAAGATTCTCCAGATCCTGGTTTCGAGCGGAACGCTCAGATTCAAGAACGGTCAATTCCTCAGTCACGTTCTCCACGTCATTGATCAGTCGAGAGATGTCAGCATCAAGCTCGTCCCAGTCGCTCATGGTCTCGGAAAGCTGCTCCTTCTGAACGGTGTTGCTGTTCCGGAGTATCTGCTCGACCTCCTGTTGGAGGTCGAGCTTTTCTGTTAGCTCACGGGGCACCTCATCCGAGCTGCCACGTGCATCTACCGACATGACCAAAAAGACCACGACGGCGATAAACGCGATCCCAAGAATGAGGAACGCAGCCGTCTTGCTCTTGGTCATTACTTCAACTCCTTCTTGATTCTCGCGATCTCTGACTTAACGCCAGAGATCTTGCTGTCGATCTGTGGATATTGCGTCTGGATCTGTGTGATCTTGTTCTTAAGATCGTTAATGTCGTTTCTGGTGTCCGAAGCGTCCGCGTGGAGTCCGGACAGAATATCCTCAAGCTCACCTTAGTGCGCCCGAGAAATATCTATCTGAGGCTCAAGCCGCAGACTTTCGTAACCGATTGCCTGACCCTCGATATCGAGTTCGCCAATACGGAAATCACTTTCCGCGATAGCGCTCCCGTACCGTTCCAATAGCTCCTCCTTGTGCTTCTCGGCAATTGAGTAATTGCTGTAGGCGATCGAGGCGATCACAACAAGAAGAAGAATACCGAAACCGCCAAGAACGACTGACAACGACAAAGACTGCTCTGGAACCTTCGCTGGCCCGGGGAGTTTTTCAAGGATCTTTCCTATGAAACTAACAACGCTATTCATCATAATTCTCCTTTCAAGGATTCAAATTTTCGAGCGTATCGTTGTTTACATAGTTTGTCCAATCATCTTGGACATCTACATTATAGCATAGTTTTAAATAAAAGTCAAGTATTTTGTGAAAAAAAGAAAAACCCAGGTTTAAAACTGGGTTTTATGCTTTCAAAAATCGTAAAACTTCTTTAGAAAATTCCTTTGGTTTTTGGCTTGGAACCGTATGAGTAGCGTCTTTAATAAGCACAAGATCGGAATTGGGAATTAATTCACGAAGAATCTTCCATGCAGCAAGCGGGCGAAACTGTACGTTTTCGCCGTCGATAATAAGAGTTGATGACTTGATCAATTTTGCTTCTTTCCGAAGATCAATTCGCGTGACGTCTTGAGCGCTTTCCATTGCAGCGCGTGCTGATGCACGACCGGTGCGGTTTGCTTTTTCCCAAAGCTCTTCATCTGTCGCAAATGCCATATCTTTCTGCGCCCTTAAGACTAAAAACACAAGAAATTCCTGACCAAAGATAAATTCAGCAGCTCTGATAAAAACGGGTAAAGTCATAAGCCTTGCTCCAAGTCTCATCCACAGTTTAAAGAGTTTTGAGTCGAATGGAGCTCCCTGGAGAACGACCTTGTCGACCATCTCGGAATTATTCGCCGCAAAGTGAAGTGACACCGCGGCGCCAAATGAAAGACCAAGTAGGTGAAACCGTTTAAGTCCAATTTCTTGGACAAACTTACGAAGAAACTCTGAAATACTGGCAACAGTGTGCCTTGAAGAAAGGGGATCAGATTCGCCGAATCCTGGAAGGTCAAAGATTACCACGTGATAATCTTTTTTAAGGTGGGGAATCACTCGTTTAAATGCTTTCCAGGATCCCATCCATCCATCTACACAAAGAAGCGTGGGCTTCTCGGGATCCCCGGCCTCGACCCAGTGAATACGAGAACCGTCAATCGTAACCGTGTGATGCTTTACGCCGTTAGGTGAATACTTCCGGAAAAGATTCTTTAAGAAATCCTTCACTGCCTACCTCCAATTTCCGAAGTTTTACGTTTTCTTGCACTGCCGCCCCGAAGAACTTCGGGGCGAGCCTCGCTCCTTCGGAGCGGGAGCCGAATCGAAGTGTCAAAGATCAGTACGTGTAACTATACCATAGATTTGAAATATGTTCAAGGTATTAACGGAAAAGCCGCCAAGTCAGACTTGGCGGCTTTAGATTCATTATCGTACCACTTGCCGTGCTTTCTTTCTCCGGTATCGCCGTAATGCCTTTTTCATCTCGGGACGATCCGATACTTCTGGAATCGGGACGTCCCACCAGCCTCCATAATCAGGAAGACAAAATTCCGGATCAACGAGTACATAGATCAAAGTTGGCTGATTGCCGGGAATGTTCTTGCACGCTTCAACGGCCGCAGTAAATGCTTCCCGAGTTGTTGCAGTCATTGAAACCGCACCAAGCTCTCGTGCAATATTAGCGAACTTGATAAACGTGTGTTCACCCGTCAAGGCATTGGTTTTCTCTTCGAACATGCGGAACTCATTACCGAACTCTTGAAATCCTTGTCCCTTTTGGAGACCACGGATACACTGATAGCCGTGATTATCTACCAAGATAATATTTATTTTAATGCCATATTGATATGCAGTTTGGATCTCTTGAAGTCCGCCCATCAGAGCGCTTCCGTCGCCGACAAGCACCCACACTTCTCTTGTGGGGTCGGCCAGTTTCACACCGATTCCTGCAGGAATTTCATATCCCATGCAAGAATATCCATATTCGAGGTGATACCCTTTTCGTGTGGGATCTTTTGGACGCCATAATTTCTGAAGATCACCCGGCATACTTCCCGCTGCATTAATTACTACATCCGTAGGAGCACAGGCTTCGTTCAAAATACCAATTACTTCTGACTGAACGAGCGTTTCCCCATTATAGTTGCGATACTTGTCCTGTTCTTTGATCCACTTCTCTTTTAACTTTTCGAATTCGGCTTCGTATTTCTTTCGATTCTCTGAATCGGGATAAGCACGTTGGATACGGATCTCCTGAACAAGTTGTGCGAGCGTGGCTTGCGCATCACCCAGAAGCTTAATCGCACGTTGCTTACCCACATCAACATGAGCTACGTTTATATTAATAAACGTTACGTCGCGCCCGAAAGCTGTTTCTGATTCGGTGATAAAATCCGCATAACGGGTTCCTATACCAATCACCAAATCCGCTTTATAGGCAAGAGTATTCGTACACGGGTTTCCCGTGGGACCGATCCCGCTAAATGCATACATCGGATGGTCAAAGAGAAGCGCTCCGTTTCCTGCCTGTGTCGTAACCACGGGAGCCCCGATAAGATCGGAAAAGATCTCAAGCCATGTCCATGCTTGTGAATAAATCACTCCCCCGCCCGCAATGATAAGGGGGCGCCTGCACCGTTTGATTGCCTCAATCGCACGTTTAACTGCAAGTCGATCGGGAAGGGTTCTCTGCCATTCTCGGTCCCGCGGTTTCATAAGCATATCAAGATCAAATTCGGCGGCTTCCGCTTGCACGTCCATGGGAAGCGCAAGTGTTCCGGGGCCCTGCATTCCAGGTGTCAAAATCGTATCAAAGAGTTGCGGAAGAACTTTCTGAAGCTGCTCTGCGCGATTCACCCGCATCCAGTAACGTGAAACGGGCTTGAGGGTATCTGCAGCTCGAGATTCCGTATCTGAATTTCCCTCAAGTTCTTGTAGGACAACTCCTTCGTTGCCTGCATGTTTATCTCCAGGAAGTAAAATCACAGGCAGGCGGTTCGCGTGGGCCACCGCGGCACCCGTAACCAAGTTTGTGCAACCCGGACCAATAGAAGTCGTAACTGCAAGGGGGCACCCAGTCATTTTGGCATAGGCCGTCGCTATATGAACTGCATTCTGTTCATTTTTCACTTGGATATAAGTGATAGTATCTTTATGTTTTTTAATCACGTCTGAAGACTGAATGTTTCCATGTCCGAAGATACCCAGAATATAAGGAACTCGTTCATTTTCCAAATACTTCAAAATTACCTGAGCTCCGGTAAGCCTAGTCTTTCTTGGCATCCCTTTCTCCTTTTTAAATATTTCAAAGAACGATAACGGTCTAATATACCGTACTCTTTACTTTATGTCAATTCTAAAAGGTATGGTGTACATACCCTAAACGGGATGGACATTTATTGTATTTTATGGTACAATTTATTGATCTTTAATAACGTGATGGAAAGGCGAAGTTATGCCTAAAGTATTCCCCAAAGCAAGACTGATATCTAGAAGAGATATAACACCTGATCTTGTAATTATGCGCTTTGAACCAGATATCCACTATCCATTTGTACCGGGACAATATTGCACGATTGGAATTAATGATACTTACCGGCCCTACTCAATTGCCTCTTCACCCGATAAACCGTACCTTGAACTCTTTATCCGACTGGTCAAAGACGGTGAATTCACACCAATTCTCTGGCAATTACGCGTGGGCGATAAGGTAACATTACTTCCGAAAGCAAAGGGTATTTTTACGTTTGAGGAACGATTCGAAAACCAAGTGATGATTGCCACAGGAACAGGAATCAGCCCCTATGTGAGTATTATCCGTCATTACTTCCGATCGCGTCCCCTGGTGTACGCCCCGCGTAACTTCTATGTGTTCCACGGTGTAAGCTACCAAGATGAATTCGGATATGATGACGAGCTACGGAATATCAGTCCCGACTTTACGTATATCCCCACCGTAAGCCGGCCCGAGGAAACACGAAATACAGGATGGCAGGGATACGGAAAACGAATAAATCGTTTTACCAGATGGCTCCTTATTAACCATGGCATTGAACCAGACAACAGCATTATATACCTTTGTGGAAACCCTAAAATGCTAAAAGATCTCTCAAAGAAACTCCCTGCACGGGCGTTTCTTCGAAGACTTAAAAGAACCTTCGACCCCCACGGATACGAAATCAAAAAAGAAAGCTTTTGGGTTGAGCCAAAGAACAAACCCCGATCATGATCGGGGTTTTCT
>JAHCSD010000148.1 GCA_018609185.1 Patescibacteria group bacterium | reverse complement strand
TCTAGGGCTCTAGGACTCGAACAGAGTCCTAGAGCCCTTATATTATAACACATCTAATAGTTATGATAAATCATACCTGTGGAAAACTCCCATTTTGTCCAAATCTCTGATTTGGTCACAAAATGGAGACCCCGCACTAATTTTGCCTATGAAATTTACTAGTACGGGGTGAACCTGACTACGTGTATTGCACAGGCGAGGTGCGGGGGCGAATAGCCCTTTCCTGTGGAGAGCGCCTCGCCGAGGTTATCTTTGCAAAATTTAGTGCGGGGTTAAAACCAGCTCAGATTTTCAATTCTGGGAAGTTGAACTTCCTAATCATATCAAGCCACGATTCCTGTTTTCTGGGCAAAAGATTGATGCCGGCTTTTTCGGGATTCGGTCCAACGCCTCGGAGCGCCAACCCAACCACATTCGCAAAAAGTATCGGATGAACCCTTGTATGGAGAATATCTTCAGAATCCTCCTGTCGGATAACATCCGAAGTGTCAATATGCTCCCAGGGATTTGCGAGCGTAAATGTAATGCCAATATTTGCGTTAAGATAATCCACAAGTCCGGGGAGAAGAGAGCTTCCTCCTACAAGAAATCCCTTTTGTATCTTCTTTTTAGTCTTCTTTTCATAGAACCCTTTCATCTCTTTAATCTCAGAAATGAATTCTTGGAAAAGGCTTTGCAATATAAGCATCACTTTCCCCTCTTCTCGTTCTGAATCAAATCCCACTTCTCGTTTGAGAGCTTCGGCTTTTTCGGGAAGCACATTCAATTTATGCGCGAGTCCTTGAGTAAGATAAATGCCGCCAGTAAAGATAGTTCCGGAAAACCGTATAAGCCCACGTTCATATACGAACATATTTGTGGTGCGTGCGCCCATATCAACAATACATACGGGGTCGGATGAAGAAATCTCGCGCGAAACTGCACGCGCAATACTTAAGGATTCTAAGTCAAGCACGCGAAGGTCAAATCCCGCCTGTTCGAATACCTGAACGTATTCGTCTACTACCCGCCTCTCGCACGCAGCATAGAAAACGTCCCTTGTCTTCCCC
>JAHCSD010000147.1 GCA_018609185.1 Patescibacteria group bacterium | reverse complement strand
CGGGCCTCGGCCAGGACAAAACCGTCCAGCGGAGGTAAAAGATATCCGTGTGACGATACGGCGGTCCAGGCTGATCTCTGGGCTGATTTCTTAGGGTGCTGGGCCTAGTGTGGTTCAGTACCCTAACAAAGTTCTTTGACAATTGAATACTGAACAAGACCCGAAAAGCTGATTATGCAATTACGCATAGTCCGCAAGGGGGACATAACAATGTCTCAAGACAACGCGAAGATCCCGGAACGGTTGGTGATTGGGCCTGAGCATGGTGCAGAAAAGGAGTGTATAACGGGCACCAATGTATGCTATAGCATTGATCCAGATACCAAGTTGCTTTGTATCACAATCGACCTTGACCGGGCCAAGGTTTTGACGAAGCAAGGCGTGTCATATATGATTGCAAGCACAAAAGGCAATCACAAAATGACTGGTGTCAACCCGGATTTGGTTCTTTCACTTAACTTGTACCAACCAATTCCCGAGCGGGACTGGGACATGGAGACGCGCAAGCTGAAAGAGCGCAAGAGAATCGCAATGAGCAAGGCACGCGCCGCTGTAAACGCTGAGTTCGACAGAGGTTAGGCGTTTTATGAGTTACCCTACACCATTTATCCCAAACGTGCATAACGCACAACCGGCCGGTAACGCGCTGTTTTCAGCCTGCCGGCCGGCCACACAATGCCGCTGAGACGCGCCTGCTCGCCGCGTAGTCAACTTTTTGGGCCTCGGCGTAGTATTTCGCCAGTGTTCAAAAAAAATGCAGCACAAGCGACTACGGCGGTTTTAGGTGAATGTTTTATTTGTAAGGGACTAATAGTAGTGTATAAACTAACAAAAGGCGACAAACAGCGTATTATAGATCGTATTCAACAGTCATTAACTATACTAGTTGTTGGAACAGGATTTGACGATGAAGATACACAAGAGATAAGAGAAGCACTACAGAGTGCTCTTGGTTTGGTTTTGGATTGTGAAGTGTCAACAGGAGAGTAGACTGTCTGGCCGTCTAGGGTAAAACGATATGGGGTTTGATTCCTCGCAACATCGTTGGTATATTATGACTATTTATCGTGGTCAATATACCGCATCC
>JAHCSD010000146.1 GCA_018609185.1 Patescibacteria group bacterium | reverse complement strand
TAGGCATTGAGGCGGTGATACTTTCTAGTGATGCGATTGAATATGAAGCTAATGTCTATCCAGACGCATATCGAGTTTCCCAGCTTTTTGAAAAATGTGGAATAATGGTATTTTATTTTGATGAGAAGAAAGAATCCGTGACATGTTTTATTGATTATCCTGTGAAGAAAAGGAGAAGAGAATAATGCAAGAATATCTTTATGAAGCCCCACTTATCGTTTTTGAAGGAATTGATGGAAGCGGTAAAAGCACACAGGCGAAAAGGCTTCTCCGATACCTTAAACGTTATGTGGATAGCGGGGCAAAGTACACGAAAGAGCCCACTCATCAGATCCCAAAAGGAAACGAGATCCGAAAGGTTCTCATGGGGGACGCCCAGATGGATCCCCTGGAGCTTCAAAAACTGTATGTCGAAGATCGTGATTGGCATCTTCACTACGTTATCATACCCGAATTGGCGCAGGGTCATACGGTTATATGTGATAGATATTTCCTATCCACGGTTGCCTATGGTTCAATTGATTCAGACATTGATACGTTAATTGAGATGAATCAGGAGATTGAACACTTTTTCCTTCCCGATTTAACTATTGTGATCGATATTGACCCCAAAGAAGGACTTAAGCGCCGCGAGTCAGACTCTGAACTGGACATCTTTGAAAAAGAGGAGAAAACAAGTAAGGTTCGCGCCGCATACAAGAGGCTCGCGCGGAGGTTCGATGACGTGATCGTCATTAATGGTGCGAGAAGCGAGGACGAAGTATTTGAAGATGTATTGAGGCACGTAAATAAGGTTCTTGTAAGAAGGAGAGAGGTTATTCCTCAACGTGAAGAGGAAGTCATAGAACAAGTAAAAGGGACACCTGAGTAGTATAAAGACCCACCGAGAGGCGGGTCTTTAATTTTTGGAGGTCGGACCTCCCCGGGGAGGTCCGACCTCCTTATATTAAATCCTTTTACGATACCAATATATCTGGTATGATACTATAATGCCTACTATGCAGGAAAACTCATACCCCGGCATTTTTATTGTGTTCGAGGGAATAGACGGTTCTGGCAAAACCACTCAGGCCTTAAAACTTCTTCGGTACTTCCAGGCTCACGACA
>JAHCSD010000145.1 GCA_018609185.1 Patescibacteria group bacterium | reverse complement strand
CATATGGAGGTTCAGCCTCCATTCGGATCATTCGAATGCGATTCGGGTATTGGTGTCGCTTCACAAAATCTCTCCTGCCCTCACCCAAATAATTCCTTTATGGAGTGGCGCTCGCCCCGTTAGAGATTATTTGTGCAGACAGCAAAATAAGTTGGTTTAATCAGAGAGTATTTCTTCGACTCGTACCCAGATGATGCCTATCTCTAACGGGGCGAGCTTTTTAAACGCAGTGCACCAAAGATCGATGATAACATCGGGATTCGCGACCCAGTCAGTTACTTCAACGATGACCGTTTTACTTTTGTCGTGTAAATTTGTGACGCGTAAAAAGGTTCCTTTGGGGTAGTCTCTGCTGGCCGTGGTCATCCCTGTTTTGATTTTCACCGAGTAGCTCGGGCAATACCAGCTTGCGCGTCCTTCCTGGATTCTTCCGATTTCAATTTTTGTTCCCCACTCAACTATATTCGGTTCCGGGGGTTTAATAATTTCAGAGTGCAATATATGTTCATGATCAACCTCTCTGTTTTTGTAAACCACAAGAACTTCCTCTTCTTTTTTGCCGGGTTGTCCCTTGGTAATGAGATTGGTTTTTCCATAAGCAAGACTGGAATTATCCCGGTATATCGTCTTTGGCGGGGTAGATACCCTACGCGTTATTTCTTTTTCAGTAATTCGGGTGATTGATATTTCGAGATCGGGTATGACTTCGGTATCAGCGCGTGGTGAGACAGAATCATTCTCTCCGAGAGTGATTCCCTGTTCGATCAAAAAATCGCCTACCCGAGCCGCTTGCGTTGAAAAAGAAGAGATGCGTCCTCCGTCATCAAGGATGATAGATATCGCACGGAGTATCGTGACTTGTGCCCCTGCGTGGATCGGGGAGTCGAATAAGGGGAAGACAGCATCAGAGGGTGCGAGCGTAACACGTTGTTCTTCCAAAAGGTCTTTTACGGTTTCTGCGCTTGTCGTTACATGAAACTCAAGCCCTGCGTCAGAGATGACCACGTCGAAAGGTCCTGAAGCCTGCGGGCCCGAAAGAATCCCAATTACGGCAAAGAGTGAAGCAAGGAGGATTGTAAGCCTGGTAAACAAAGTTATTTTAGGGCTCTAGGACCCGAACAGA
>JAHCSD010000144.1 GCA_018609185.1 Patescibacteria group bacterium | reverse complement strand
TATGTTGTCCTTTTCGCCCTCCTCGATCTTTTGGTGGTGGTAGCAATCTTCCGATAGAGGGACACGAATAGCCACTAATATCAACACGAATGGCCACGAAACGAAAAATAGTTAGTGGTACTTAGTGTTAGTATTCGTGGTACTTAGTGTCATTTTACACGTGGAAAGGCTAAAACAGTCCATTAAGTTTAGAATTTGGTTGGGGGTTGTAATTGCTGCTGCCCTCTTTTCAGTTTGGATTACCCTTAATCTCGCAAGCGAGAACCCTTTCTACAAAGGAAGTCCTTCCAATTTTGTCGCGCGAGAAGCAACGCTCATTATTGATTTTGGAGAAGGGGGAAAGCGGCTGTTTGCCGGTTCAACTATCGAAGGAATGAATGTGTATCATGCGCTTCTTGCGTCTTCCCGGGCAGGAAACTTCGAGATAATAATGGTGCCGAGCGGTGAAGGAGGAGGTGTGGTGGTTGATGAGATAGACGGGACGCGCAATACGGATACTAGGGTGTGGCAGTACTATTTTAACGGAGAGTACAAAAATGCGCTCTCGCCTCAGGCGCAACCAATACAATCCGGAGACAAGGTTGTGTTTAAGTACGAGTAATAATTTGATTACGAAGCCAGGAAGAAGAATCTGTCCAACACCGGGTGTTGGACGCCTGAAACACCCGGTGTTGGACAGATTAATATTGAGTGCCCAAAAGGGCGCTTTTTTGGTATAATAAAGATACAATTAACCTAATTAACCTAATTATTCTAATTAACCTAAACAAGCACCAAACCCCAATTTTGGGATTTAAGGAATTGGGATTTTATTAGAGCAATTAGAAATTTTAGAACATTGTCTCATCACAAACACTCAAACTTTGCACATACCACTCGGAAACACAACCAATTGGGGCTAACCCTCGTTGAGGCTCTTGTGGTACTTTTTATATTAGGCATCGTAAGTCTCATTGTTTTTATGGATTTTCAACGCAGCCAGAAGCGTTTTGCCCTCCAAAATGCCGCGCAGCAGTTGAGTCTTGATATCAGACAAGCACAGGCGCTTGCGCTCCAAATAAAAGAAGAATCGATTGGGGTTCCTGCCAGATACGGAATATACATTGAGAATTCTTCTCTAAACTCTTATGTGTTATTTGGAGATCGAAAGGGGGTAGGGGTCGAGGGGG
>JAHCSD010000017.1 GCA_018609185.1 Patescibacteria group bacterium | reverse complement strand
ATGATACTCAAAAACGCTACGGAAAACCTCAAAAGTGATCATTCTTTCTCGGTAACACTTTTCTATGATCTATAGCGCTCAAAAAAACAGCCTCAGTGGGCTGTTTTTGCTTCTCGGAAGACCAAGCCGCTGGGTCGCGCTGCGACCTCAGGCATACGGGTCTCCCGATAAAAAATATTCGTGGCGGAGGGGGTGGGATTCGAACCCACGGTCCCCGTGAAGGGACTCCGGTTTTCAAGACCGGTACATTCGTCCACTCTGCCACCCCTCCTTAATTGGAACGTTTCTTCGGCTTCCAATCTTTTATTATTATTCCTTCCTTACCGTATTTCTTGAAAACTATCTTTTGACCCTCTCGCCACTTGAGTTCGCGTATAATATAAATCGGAATGCTTGTGGTGTAGCTTCCCTTTGAACGCTGAATGGAACGAATATGTTCTTCTCCTCGTATGCGTCTTCCCATAATTGAACAATCCCAGGGATTTCCCACGGAAATCCCTGGGATTCATTTTATAAAACAGGATGGCGGTAGGGGTGGGATTCGAACCCACGGTACCGGGGTAAACCAGTACAAAGGATTAGCAATCCTCCACTTTCGGCCGCTCAGTCACCCTACCTGCCTCTTTTTTATTCTACGCGAGATTGAATATAAGTCAATTTTGTGCTACTTTGAGCCTAATGAGAAAAACGTCAAACCAGAATATTATAGACTTGCGGAAAGGAAAACCTCCTGAAGCTAAACCAGTAACGGTAGAGAAACAAAGAAGACAAAAGGCCCGGCCCAAATCGGGTGTTCTCTATGAATGGGATGCGCCCGAATTTACCAAACACGAGAAAGACGTATATTGGTTTGCCACACTCGCCATTGTGAGCGTAGCGCTTGTGATATTCTTTCTTTTAACGAAAAACTATTTGGGGACGCTTGTGGTGATAATGCTTGCTGCACTTGTCTATGTCTATAGCCAAAAAGAACCCGGAATGATTCATTTCGCAATAACGCCGCTTGGGATAAACGTCGGTCGAAACTCCCATCCATTCGAAGAATTAAAATCATTCTGGATATTTTACGAGCCCGGAGAAATTAAGGAAGTAAGTTTCCGGACCAAACGCTTAACAAGCCCCTATCTCGCGTTGCCTCTCGGAAAAGCAAACCCTGTAAAAGTGCGACAAACTCTCCTCAAATTCCTCCCTGAAAAAAAACAAGAAGAACCTATAGCCAACATTCTGGCAAGAAGACTTGGCTTCTAGCCAGAATGTTGGGAATTTCCAATTTCTAATTTCTAAACGGTCCCCGTAGCTCAACCGGATAGAGCGCAACCTTGCGGAGGTTGAGGTTGGAGGTTCGAGCCCTCCCGGGGACGCTATTTTTATGTTAAAACTTGAAACTCCCATTGATCAAATTCCCCGGATTCAACTCACGTACAGAAAAAAACTCCAAAAGCTGGGCATCAAAACACTTAAAGATCTTTTCTATCACATACCCTCAAGATACTACGACTTCTCGAATATTGTCCCCATTAATAAAGCGCTACTGGGTGAAATAGTAACCGTTCAGGGCACCATCCTTGAGATAGAAAACACCAGAACCTGGAAAAAACGCATGGTACTGACGGAAGCCATTGTGGAGGATGAAAGCGGCACCATAAAAGCTATTTGGTTTAACCAACCCTATCTCATCCGAAACATCAGAAAGGGCACGCGAGTCAGTCTTTCCGGAAAAGTAGATTTTGCGTATGACAACACCTTCCTTTCAAATCCGGCGTATGAAGTAATGGGGAACAAAAAAGAACTTACGCACACCGCGGGGCTCGTAGCGGTGTATCCAGAGACTGCGGGGGTGAGCTCGCGGTGGTTCAGGTATATCATTAAAGCGTTCTTCTCTCTCGTAGCATTTAAAGATTTTCTTCCGGAAACAATTCAAACAACATATAAACTTCTCCCGCTGCCAGCAGCGATTAAGAACGTTCACTTCCCCAGGTCAAGTGAAGACTACGAAAACGCAAGAAACCGGCTCTCCTTTGAGGAGCTTTTTTTATTACAATTCTTCATCTTGCGAGAGCGCTTGCATCTTAAAAAAGAACCTTCGATCGCGATCCCTACCGACATTCCACTCATAAAAAAATTTGTGACGTCTCTCTCCTTTACCCTTACCAACGCCCAACGACTCGCCATATGGGAAATTCTTCGGGACATGGCAAAACAAGAGCCCATGAACCGGCTTCTTGAGGGAGATGTGGGGTCAGGAAAAACAATTGTCGCAACCATTGCCGCACTCCACGCAAAACATGCCCGGTACCAAACCGCCTTTATGGCACCCACTGAAATCCTTGCCGAACAGCATTTTAATGAACTTTCCAAAATTCTCGCTGGGGAAGGCGTAACCATAGGGCTTCTTACGGGAAGCACGGGAAAAATTTCCTACCAGGGATCCGCCACGAAAAAACAAAAACGGAAAGACGTACTCGAAGGAACTGCCAACGGAGAAATTGACATTCTCATTGGTACCCATGCCCTTATCCAAAAAAAGGTAACGTTTAAAAATGTGGCTCTGGTAATAGTTGACGAGCAACACCGCTTCGGAGTAGACCAACGCGCGCGCCTTTCACGTCCTCAAACTAAAAAGAGCGTGCTTCCACACCTCTTATCCATGACCGCAACTCCGATTCCAAGAACGCTCGCGCTTACGATTTACGGAGATCTTGATATTTCGCTTTTAAATGAAATGCCAAAAGGCCGTAAAGAAATTATTACCCGGATAGTCCCGCCCGCAAAAAGAAAAGATACATACCAGTTTATAGCTAAAGAAATCAAGGCGGGTCGACAGATATTCATAATTTGTCCCCTCATTGAGGAATCTGAAAAACTCGAGGTTACGGCAGCCGCCAAAGAATACGAACGGCTCTCGCATACGATATTCCAGGGATATCGCCTCGGACTTCTTCATGGAAGGATCAAACCAAAAGAGAAAGAACGGATTATGCGGGATTTTAAAGAAAAAAACATTGATATCCTAGTATCAACGTCTGTGGTAGAGGTGGGCATTGATATTCCTAATGCCACGGTCATGCTTATTGAAGGAGCTGAACGATTTGGGTTAAGCCAACTGTATCAATTTCGCGGAAGAGTGGGAAGGGGTGAATATCAATCATACTGCCTCCTGTTTACCGATTCCGCAAGTAGGCAGACTCACGCGCGACTCAAGGCCTTGGTGGAGGCAAAAAACGGATTCGAGCTCGCAGAACGAGATCTTAAAATTCGGGGACCGGGCGAAATATACGGAACTCGCCAATCCGGACTACCTGATATCGCAATGAAATCCCTCGGAAATTTAAATCTTGTAAAACAAACGCGAGAAGCGGCTGGAAAGCTCCTCGAAAAAGATCCAGAACTTACCTCCTATCCCCTTCTCCAGGAAAAATTAAACCAATTTAAAAAAACGATACACCTGGAATAAATTATAAGCTTTCTAGGCGCTAGGCTCTAGGAACGACGTTTTCCTAACGCCTAAGGCCTAAAAGCTAAGAAGCTATTTACGCATCTTTGGTGTAAACCAAAACCCCAAGTACCGGCCGAACATAAGCCTTGTTTGGGCTTCAATGGCAGGGATCGCGCCGAAGATAATCATATTTATGGGGACCAAAAACCATTGTAAGACCTGTATGATGTAATGCCATTTTCCGTACCGGGGAGGACGAGGGGGAAGCAGCAGAATGGCGGTGTATGCGGAAGAGATAATCCCGACCATGGCGAGGGTAAGAAGGACGCGCGTAATACGAGGAAGGTTATACGAAAGAATAGTGAGATTGAATTCTTCGCCTCCCAGAAAAAGCGGCAAAAGACCAAACACTAAAATAATCAGCGCATTCGTGCCCCAGGACCAAAACCCTTCGATCGTATAAAACCCGTAGTTATATATCTTATGCCAGGGAATCTTTCGAGAAGATCCGGCTTCAGCAGAAAAACGATTTTTGAAAAATCCAAAAAGGTAATACGGAATGTCTGCCGCTCCATACGCCCAGCGGCGTTGTTGCAAATAAAGATTTTTCATAGATCCCCAAAAACTTTTCGCGACATTAGCATCCATTGAAACCGGATAATGCAGTGATTCCACCCGGTAGTCACCCTCATAATACAAAAAACACTGCCAGAAAATCCGTGAGTCTTCAGATACCACATTTGTTTGCCAGAATCCGATATCAACCAGAGCCTTAAACGGCATAGAGTGACTGGAAAACGTCACTTTTTTTTCCGGCCGTGCCTGGTTCATCAAATGCCAGAACGTGGAAGAAAATGCGATGACCCTCGCAAGCGCGGGAGCCTCCCAAATATTATTGATAAATAATGGAATAGGCTGAAAGCTTGTACGTGTTGGTTTTTTCGCTGTCAGGTAATGATACGTGAGGCAGCTAAAGTATTTAGGGTACACCACGGTATCGGCATCAAACACTGAAACAATAATATGTTCATAGGGAATCTGCAGGGTATCAATCACGTGTTCCTTTATCTGCTTCCCCGCCCATGCCTCATTTGACCCCTTCCCGGGGATTTCTCCGGGAAGCCCTTGAGGATGATACACGATTTCAAACCTAAAAAACGTGCTCGCAAAATCTTTTTTGAGCGATTCTGCGACATGACGCGCATCCTGGCCCCCCCCCTCTTCGACCGCGAGCACTACTATCATATGGTCTTTGGGGTAATCGGTGCCGGCAAGCGCTTCAAATGTCGGACTCACCACATCCAACGGTTCTTTGTACATAGGGATAATAATAAGATGGTATATATCGTGCCAACTCTTGATTGATAGTTGATGGTTAGTGCTTGGTAGATGATCTAAGGATCCCAACCAGTCAATTTCCCGGTATCGTTTCATTTGCTGATAACTCGCTCTCATGTGGAACGAAAGATTGATAGTCTTAAACAACCAGTAGATATCAAATCCAATAATAAAAAGGGCCACCCACATAGGTACAAACTTTGACCCTAAAATAAGCACGCCAAACGTAAGCCAAATAAGCCCCCCGGGGAGCATTTCAAAAAATCTATACATCCGACGCTCGGAGACTCCGGAAAGATCACTCGCCTTCCCTGCTCGTAAATAATGTCTGGTGTCCATGGTTTGTATTCTAATCGAGGAATCCGTTTTGGGCAAACAAATAAAAAAGCCTGTGTTGACACAGGCTTTACGTTTAAGGATTAGTAAGTCTTCTGATAAAATCGGCAAGGATTTTCATATCCTCATCATTACTACTATCTCGCGAAAACTGTATGGGGAATTGACTATGTTTTTCCCCGTCAAACACATAACAATACGGGGCTTCCGGAAGCTCTTTACTTGTGCCGTACGGAACACCCACCGGTATATCGTTACGCGTCTCAAGGTAGATGGGTTCCTTCCAGAACACATATGCATGTTCGAGGGTTTTTCGGAGGTATTCTTCGTCAAGTTTCCTTCCGTCAAATTCGTGTTTTTGCCAAAGCTGTCTCTTCCTGTCGCCGCTTGCCTCCACGCAGCGCACTATAGGGAATATCCGACTGCCTACCTGTTTCGAAAACGTCTCTTTGACCTCTTCAAACCCTTCCTCGTCACTTACGGCAACCACTTCTCTTTCGTCGCTCTCGTCATACTTTACGAGGTATGAGGCGCGCGCCGCCTCAAGCGAGAGATACGTCTCGATAAACGTGTTGTCTTTATTCATAGCTCGAATGTCAAAAATCTTACTGGTACCATCAAGGCCATCCCATGTCTCGCCCTGCCTTAATTCTCCCCTGCTTAATCGGTCCCACGTCTCTTTAATATCACTAAACATGTTGAAGCCGATGTTATACGGATTAATACCGCCCTGGGGGATTCTAAAAACCACTTTGGAATTTTCAATAATAAAGTCAGTCATGAGACCGGGAGGAAGATCAAGGCTTTTTACGATCTGGGTATGCCAATAAGCTGCCCACCCCTCGTTCATAATCTTTGTCTCGAGTTGAGGAACAAAGTATTCCCACTCTTCGTCCACTATCTTCAGAACGTCTTTCTCCCAGCGGCTAATCCTCGGGCACACCTCAAGAATATAACGCAGAAGATTCAGCCCTTTTTGATGACCCTGGGAACCCGGAAGAGAAAGCCTCTGGTTACGTAAGGCATGGGCTGCGGTAAGCGCCGTCTCAACCTTTTTTGCGCCCACGCGTCGTATCAACCGATCAATATGACCCGCATGATCAGAAAAGAGGTCTAGTACTTCTTCGGGACTAGTCGCGCTGAACAAGAAATTATTCTTAAAAAAGTCGTTATGCGCATACACGTGCGCAATAACTAAAATCTGGATAATCGGGCTGTTCCCTTCAAGAAGATATGCCTGGCAGGGGTTTGAGTTGATTACCAGTTCATACGGAAGGTGAGAAATAACGCCGTACTTGTAGAGCGTCTCAAACCGGTCATAGGCTTTTCCCGTAGACCAGTGAGTATAACGATCTACTACACCGGTACAGGCAAGAAGCTCTGTTGAGCGTTCTTGTGAGACAATATTGAATTCCTGAGGATAGAAGTCAAGCCCCACGTCTCGTGCGCGCTCTTCGATCCTGTCTATCCAATACCGAAGTTCCTTATGAGTGAATTCTTTCATGGTTCGTATTCCCCCTAGTTTTCGTCCAGAAGCTCTTCGAGGGCCGGCTTGATTTCGCTCGTTCGCCCCGCAACAAGCACTTTAAGGTTGGCGTGGTTCTTCTTCATTCTTGTGAAAATGTCGCGCATGCCCTGCCCGCCCGGGCTTTCTTCAAATTGAATGTACCCAAACAGATTTACCCTCGGAAGAAGCTCTTTCACTTCCTCCTCTGCGGGCCCGTTGTCGCCCGACTCATTCTCTCCGTCCGTAAAATGGATCACGTACACATTGTATTTATCGGGGTCATATTTTTTCGTAATGAGATCGTTCATCAGCTCATACGCGGTGGAAAACCTGGTGCCCCCCCGATCGACACGGGTGAAGAACTGCTCTTCAGTAACTACTGCTGATTCGCCCTCTTGTTTAATGAAGACAATTTCGACATCCTTGTATTCTCTCTTACTTCTAATCCATCTCACAAAATATTGGCAGACAGCCCGCGCAATAATGATTCGTTCTTCACTCATGGATCCTGATTGGTCCATGGCCATGAACACCACGGCAAGCAATTTTGGTTTAGGCTCTTTTTCGGTTCGTTTAAAACGAAGGTCATCTTCACGGAACGGAGCTTTCTTGGGCATAGCGCCACCTCTCCTTTAAGACGTTTTGTCTTTCTCTAAATCTTTTTTGATGCGTTCTTCGTTCTTAAGCCTCTCCAGGCGTCTCTTCGCGGTGCGGCGCCTGGCAAGACGCGGAAGGGGGCCTTTCTTCTTGTATCCTCGCATGCGCGTTTTCTCTTGATCCGGTGTTTTGGATTTATCCCGTTCCTCAAGATTCGGAAGGTTATATTTTTCGTCAATGATATCCTGAAGCTCGCCTGCATACATCTCAACTTCGTAAATGTCTTCGCCCGGCATGTCCCCTGCCCGAGGGCCGGGGTCGGGACTTTTATCTTTCTCTTCTCCCAGTTTATCTCCCTTGCCTTTTCCCGGAGCTTGAGCGACGCCAGGGGTTTTTTCGGAAAATACAAACTGGTACTCTTTGACGCTTCGAAGAGGGATTTTTATTTTCTGATGAGGAGAAATGCTCACGATATCTATACTGTCAAGAATCTCTTTCAGGTTTTCTTTAATGGCTTCGCGCACAATTTCTTTATGACGTTTACGATCACGATCAATTCGTCTGATATCCCGGGGAGCAGTTTTATCTCGTAACACGGCCATAGCGTTACCTCCAAGGTGTATTTAGTTATCAAATAACTATCCCTTTATGGTAGAAGTATTTATCTCAAGAGTCAACTCAAGGAGAGTAGGCATCTACACGAAAAGACACAGTCGATTTTCCCAGCGCCCAGAGGCGAGGCGTTTCTGCGCAGCCGAGCCGAGCTCGGCAAGTCAGAACGCCCCCTCTCAGAAAATCGCCGCTCTGTACTCGCCCTCGCTCTCTCGCTTCGCTCGAACCATGCCCGCTTCGGGCTCCGTAAGTTTTTCTTAGCAGATGCCTGCTCTCTTAGAAAAAAATCGCCTATGAATATGAATAAGAAGCCGAATAAGGGTGTTCATTTTCTTCGGGGTGAGGGCTCTAGGACTCGAACAGAATCAACTTTAGAAGCTAAAAAATGAGACGATTTCGAAGGTGTGGCGACTGAAGGAGTAGCGGAGGCTACCTCGAGCAAGAAGCAACGAAGGAATCGGCCATTTTTTAGCTTCCCTTCGGGGCGCAGCACATTCAGGCAAGCTTCTTCGTTGCTCGCCCCGTTAGAAGTAGGGCGCGGGACAAGCCCGCGACTTCTAACGGGGCTCGTCGTTTACGTACCGCAGGGGTACGCATCACTCCTCGTGCCTCGCTTCAGACCTGAATGCACTCCGCTAAATTGATTCTGTTCGGGTCCTAGAGCCCTACTACGGGATCATTTAGGAATTATATAAATAAAAAGCTGCCTTTCAGGGCAGCTTAACTTATATTTTCACTATACCAGTTAATCACTGTGGGTGCACAATGATCGCAATATCCGTTACGCTTAAGTTCTTCAACGATGTTGTTGTAAAGCGCTTTCCGTTCGGGAGTTCGCAATCGATCTTCATGCGGGGTCTGAAGGAACTCTTTAAGACCTCTCAAGACATAGCGATCAAGGGCCTTCTTCATTTTCTCATTATCAGAGTAGCAGAGAGGCCGATTCAATTCCTTACACTGATTCGCGTAGTTTACCATCTCCTGCCTGAAATTGTTCTTAGCGCCAAAATCCTTTAGTCCAATGAGTTTTTCAACATCGGAAAGAATCTTCTCGTCAAAGGGATGTTTTTCTCCCCTTTGATCCTTAAGCCAAAGATCTGCGTTATCCAGATATCTTTGGAAAACGCTTTCTGCGTATTCTTTCCGAACAGTAACGAACGCAGTGGTAAGATCATGCTTGACCTTCCCGACCCAGTCGGCAAAGGCGAGCTCAATAAAATCAAGATAACGCTGGTGGCGTTCGCTCTCTTTTGCGAGAACCTTGTCGCGCTCAATGCTTTCGCGGAAAAAACGATAGACGATGAGAGGATCAATACAGTTGACCCCGCGTCTCGTTTTATAGGAGAAGCTCGAACCAAGCACCTTCGCACAAACACGGGTGGAAATGCCGTCCATGCCATCCCAACGATGTTCTTTCCTCAACTCGACTGCAGTTACTCTCCGCGTGGTATCTTCAAACTTTTGCTCTTCCTCAATATCGTCCCCATTAAGAATTTTCATCTTAAGAATCGGGTTTGGGCATATCTCAGAGGGCTTAAGCCGGGAGAGAACCGCGGCAGTTCCCACAAACTCAAGGGTATGTGGCGCGATATGCACGTCTTTAAATTTAGAGATGTCATTCAGTTTCTGATGGATGTTAACTTCTTCATCAAGCCTGATGTTGTACGGGAAATAAATCGTGACGGCACGGTCGTAGAGTTTCTTATTCTCCTCGTCCTCAAAAAATCGCAGGAACGGCTCTTCGTTTGCATCCGCAAAGAGAACCGTACGCAAAGATACGTGGGGCTGGCGGGCCAGATCGGAAGAGCGTCG
>JAHCSD010000143.1 GCA_018609185.1 Patescibacteria group bacterium | reverse complement strand
TAGGAGATATTTTAAAAACAAGGCCAAGATTTATCTATTCTTTCGGCCCCCTTGATCCTGCAGAAGAATTATTTCCGCCTCGTCCAGGTGATATCCGTGAAAAAATTTTGAAAATAAAGGGAATAAAAGTGAAGACGCTTTATACGAGCGAGAAGGGAAAAAGGTTGCCAGAGAGGCGTGGCCCGGTGGTGACAAAATTCGTCTCCCCTAAAAAATTTCCTTTTTCTACTGAAATTGCTATTTATAATGATAAGGTGGCGTTTCTTTCACTTAAAGAAGAGATTATCGGAGTTATTATTGAAAGTAGACAAATCGCCGATACAATGAGGATAGTTTTCAACTTAGCATGGGAAGGAGGTGGGGGGTAAGAATTTCACGTTTCTCAAATAAATGAGGCCAGGTGTGTGTATACACCTGGCCTTTTTGTTTACGAATCAAGAAAGGGGACTTAATGAAAGGCTAAGGAGCCGTTTCTTTGCCCCAGAGGCGGGTGATGTTCTACGATAACTTCTAGTCCGTTGACTGATGGGCTTCCATTCACTCGTTCGCGGAATAGTCTCTTGAGAGATTTTCTTATTCTCTCGGTGTTGCAGTCTGTTGCAACCATGATTTTTGACTTGCCATTTTGCGGCAGAATCCTTATCCAAAGTACACCTTCTCGTCCTGTTAGTGCTCTTCTTACAGCGTTCTCCGAAAAGGCTTCTTCTGCTGTTGTCAATTTAGCCCTTCCTCCTGTTTTTGTGCCTCAATGCCACGTTCCAGTGTTCATTCTTGAGGTAGGGCCTAGTCAGGCGCCCAGCGGGCAGTGCGCAACAGGAGGATGCATAAATCTGATTGTGCATGGACTCTTATAACCTTCGCGCATCTTATCACCTCCTTCCTCGTTTGGGTTTTTTTGAGGGGGAGTTTTTTGGGGAGCGGGACTTTTCGATCTCTTCTGCTCGTTTTATCTGTGTGTCTCGGATAGTCAAAACAGATCGGCCGCTTACGCGCATCCGGCCTTTTTCACTTTCCTTCCTTCGTCTTCTGTTCTGCTTTGCTATGGGATAGTCTTCAGTTTCCTCAACGGTCGTCATAATATTTCACCTCAATACCCCATTGTAGCATTTTTAGGAAATATTGTCAAGCGTTTGAGACACTTCGGCGCGCTGAGCGCGCCGAAGTGCAAGCTATTTTAGCTATCTACCCCTACGAGTTTACACTGAGCTCCGATAAAAATCGGAGCGAAGTGTCAAGATCGGAAGAGCGTC
>JAHCSD010000142.1 GCA_018609185.1 Patescibacteria group bacterium | reverse complement strand
TAGCAGTAGCTTCACTTACTATATTACGCGAGTCAGAAACCCGTGTCAAGTGCAATCTTATCCACACCCTAAGCTTACCATTTATGACCAAATACAAAGCAGTAATTTACACCTTTCTTTCACTGACGATGCTGTTGCCTTATTTTAGTGGTGCTGAAGAATCGATAATGATCAACGAAATAGCCTGGATGGGAACGAATACTTATCACGGAGACGAATGGTTGGAACTTTTTAATCCAACGGGGCAAAACATAGATCTCGCTGGATGGAATATAACCGCTGTTGATGGAAGCCCATCCATCACTTTAGAGGGTACCGTACCCACGAATGGTTACTTTCTCCTCGAACGATCAGATGATACAACAGTGCCCGGAATCCTGGCTGATCAAATTTATACCGGAGCGCTTTCGAATAGCGGTGAACATCTCAAGCTTTTTGATAATCAAGGAAATCTTGTTGATGAAGTTAACGCTTCTGATGGCTGGCCTGCAGGTGACAATAACAGTAAACAAACCATGGAATGGACGGGGTCTGGTTGGACGACAAGTCTAAATCCTGGCGGAACACCAAGGGCTCAAAATAGTGTATATTCTACTGGGGACCAACAAACACAAGAGGAAAATCAAGAACAAGAACAGCCCCCTCCAGAAGATCCGCCGGATTCTGACCCCCTGTCCCAAAACCAATCTCCGTCTAACCAACCGCCAAAAGCGAAGGTCTCGGCGAACAAAACAGATGTGGTGGTCAGCGAAGAAATCGCCTTTGACGCATCTGGCTCCTCGGACATAGACGGCGACACATTATCGTTCAGCTGGAACTTTGGAGACGGGAATAAATCGCAAGACGAAATCACGACTCATAGTTATAGTGAACCCGGAACCTACAACGCAGTGCTTATGGTAAACGACGGAAAACTTGAATCGTATGGCTATCTCACCATCACCGTAACCGCCGCCCCGTCTGTAGACGGGGCGAGCCTCGCCCCGAAGGGGCGAGAATCCTTATATTCAAAACACATATTTATCAACGAATTTATTCCAAATCCCGCAGGAAGTGATACAAAAAACGAGTGGGTGGAGCTCGCGAACGAATCAGATGTCGGAGTCCTGCTTAAAGGTTGGCAGATCGACGACATCGAGGGCGGAAGCAACCCGTTTACTATCCCAGAAGGAACCGTGATTAATGCAAACTCATTTCTTATACTCTCACGACCCCAAACAAAAATCGCCCTCAACAACGACGGCGACATGGTACGACTTCTGTGGCCAAATGGGTTTATCGCGCATGA
>JAHCSD010000016.1 GCA_018609185.1 Patescibacteria group bacterium | reverse complement strand
GTTGCGCCCGCGCCTGGGAGATATGTTTTCTTGTCCCCTACGGGAAGCATGAGAATATCGACCTCCCCCAATTGTTCAATGTCTTTATCGGAAAGCGTGGCCTCAGACCGAAGATTAAGATGCGCAATGCGTATCCCTTCTACAAGTACGGTATAGAGAGTGGACCGATTCTCGTCTCTTTCCGAATTTCCTGTTGGGGTAATCCCCTGGATAAATACGTTTTCCCGTTCGTATTCGCCGGGTCCGGTAATACAAAAAACGTCTTCTCCTTTGACCTTCGGTGGTGCGCCCTCGGACATAACAACAATACGCGCGCCGCCTCTAGGGGCCGGAATCCCGTGACCAGATCCAAACGGATCAATAAGAAGATTAATGTGAGGATTTTGAATTCTAAAACAGGATTGTCCGTACCAGGTGATTACCATACTAAAATTTTAGCACGTTTCACCCCCCTCTCGCAACCCTATTTGGCCAATAATTATTGCATTTTCCCCTATGTTATTCTATGCTTATACTCATGACATCACCAAAGCCAACAACCAAAAAAAGCGACCTGATGAATTCGCTTATCAAAGATCGAAAAGACCTGGTACTCGCCCTCAAAGAAGGGGAATTAATAGATGCAAAGGTATTGGGACGGGAACGAGAGGGAATATTTTTTGATCTTGGTCACAATGGAATAGGAATTGTGTATGGAGCTGAACTGCATCAGGCACTCGGGACGATAAAAAAAATTAAGGCGGGAGATCTGATAGCCGCAAAAGTTGTTGAACCCGAAAATAAAGACGGGTTTGTAGAGCTTTCTTTGAGCGATGCCGGAGAAGAGATGGCATGGAAAGACATACAGGACAAGAAAGAAAAGGGGGAAACCATTACGGTGGTGGTTAAGAACGCAAACAAGGGAGGGCTTATTGCGGATGTGGGCGGAATCCCTGCGTTTCTCCCCGCTTCTCAACTTGCCGCCGAGCACTATCCTAAGGTGGGGGGAGCCGACCCCGCAAAACTTGTTCAGGAATTACGAAAACTGGTTGACCTAACTCTCACCGTAAAGATATTAGACTTTGATCCTAAAGAAGAAAAGCTCATTATTTCAGAAAAAGCGGTTCAGGAAGAATCACTAAAAAAAGTTCTCGAAAAATACCACGTGGGAGATACCGTTAAAGGCACGATTACCGGCGTTGTAGATTTTGGCGCATTTATGAAGTTTGATAAAAAAGACATTGAGGGCCTCATTCATATTTCAGAACTCGACTGGCAGCTGGTTGCAAGTCCCGGGGATATCGTCAAGGTAGACGAAAAAGTAGAGGTAAAAATTATAGAAATTAAGAATGGCAGGGTCTCCCTTTCGCTCAAGGCCCTCAAAAAAGACCCCTGGGAAGATGTTGAGAAAAAATTTAAGAAAGGAGAAGTGGTAAAGGCAAAAGTTACTAAATTCAACCCATATGGTGCATTCGCGGAACTCGATAAAAACATCATGGGCCTTGTTCATATTTCAGAATTTGGTTCACAGAAAAACATGGAAGAAAAACTTACGATTGGGAAAAAGTATTATTTTAAAATTGTACTGATCGACCCCAAAGAACACAAGATTGCGCTTTCTCTCGAAGGGGGACACTAATGACCACTAATATTAACACTAATAGCCACTAATCCGTTTCGTGGTACTTAGTGTTGGTATTCGTGGTACTTAGTGTTTTTTTATAAAAATGCCAAAAAGACTTGACATTTTTTTAATTATAGTGTATAATGGAGAGTTAAGCTGATGGGGATTGGCTTACACACGTAAAAACGACTGTATAGCAAATCAAGGAGGTATATAAGAAAAAAGAAGGCGTTTTTTGTGCCGCTACGGAAAGAACGAATTCACATTCATAGTATGACTAAGGAGGTCATAAGATATGGCTGGAGAACCAGTTTACACCAGTGGTCCGGAAGAGGAGCAGACTGCGGGCGCTGCTGCGCTCGCAGAGGTCGGGATCAAAGATCCGAAGGACATCGGCAAGGTGTTCTCGAGCGTCGAGGTCACGGAACTCACGAACAAACTCAAGGAGATGACTCTGACGGATCCGTCCGGCCGCCTACAGGCGCTCAAGGATCACGCCGAAGATCAGGCCAAGATCCTCGGAGAGGCGTACCAGAACCGATCTAAGATCCGTGCCCTTCGCAGGGAGGACGATCTTCCGGCAGAGATGTTCGCGAAAGAGGAGGCCAATGCGCAGGCCATAATCGACCTGCTCGAGGACCCTGATACCGGGAACATCTTCGCTGCCCGGATCAACAAGAAACGGGCCGATGCTCGTTTCCAGGAACGCCGCAATGAGCGAATCGCCGAGCGTCAGACTCGTGAGAAGGGGCTCTTCGACAAAGCCACCGAAGGCTTCACTATCCACATGGCCAGCGATGGTAAAGAGGACGGTGAATACGCCCTCATTTACCACCCGCAGATCATTGGGGAAGACGGACCTGTCCAGAGACTGGACAAGGATCGCAAGCCCATGTTCACACGTTCGGGCGAACCCATTATTGCGACCAAGACGCACGTTGTGCTTCTCGGGTGCAGTGGAGGAAAAGCTCGCGTGATAGATTGCACCCAGCGATCTGTCATCGAGAGAATGGGCGACAAGAGGGTCGTTCTCACGCCCGAGGAAGACTTCGGAACCCCGCGTGGTGAGCCCTACTTTGTTCTCCCGATCAGGCAAGCGCTCGTGGGCCGCTACAAGGCCGAAGGTTTCAACGCCCAGCGCCAGGAGATGACGGATAAGCGCGAGATCTCCTTTACAGAAGGCGCCACTAAGAAGGGTGTTGCGGTGGCTCACTGGCCCCCCAAGAATCCTTACACCTCGGGCCAGAGGCGAGGTCCCCTATCAGTGGTGATCAGCTTCACCGGCCGGGGAAACTTCACGCTAGACGAGATTCTCTCTTCCAGCTTCGAAGAGTTCCTGGCACCCGCAGTTGGCGAGAGATTCTCGCTTGAGCTTCCGACCGAACCCGTAGCGCCCGAAGCACCCGCAGACGACGCTGACGAGGACACACAGACGGCTTACAAGACTGCGGTGGAGGCTTTCGAAACTGCAAGGATTGCCCTCAAACCGCACAAGTTCCTTGTTACCCTCATCAACCGCCGGAAGAAGTTCGAAGAGTGGATGAGTTCCCGCGAGGCCCAGGAGGCCGAGACGGAGGAGCTTGTCGAAGCGGGAGGCGCGCCCGAAGTCGCAGAGGCCGAGGCCTAGCCACTAATCCCCAGAAGCGTAAAGTCCCATTCCAGCCAGGAATGGGACTTTTCATATTTACTGAAGGTATGATACAATAACATCCGGAATGAAAAAACGCACTAGTCACTATTCACTATCCACTAACCACTATGTGATTATCGCCCTTGGCGGTTCTATTATCGCCCCCAACGGCCTTAACGTTCCTTTTCTTAAAAAATTCAGGTCTTTTATTATTCGTCATCTCAAATCGGGCAAACGATTCATTATTGTCACCGGAGGAGGAACAATTGCGAGACACTATCAAAACGCGGTATCAAAACTCGTCCGAATCAACCAGGAAGACAAAGACTGGATTGGAATCCACTCAACCCGGCTTAACGCACATCTCCTGCGCACCGTCTTTGCGAAAGAATCGTATCCGGTGGTACTGGATGACCCGCATAAAACTCTTAGGGAAAAGTCCAGGAAAAATCTCATCGTTGCATCAGGCTGGCGGCCCGGATGGTCAACTGACTATATTGCCCTCCTCCTTGCAAAACGATTCCATGCAAAACGAGTGATTATGGCAGGTCATCCCGACTTCGTATATACCAAGGACCACAATCAGTACAAAAACGCTCAACCGATTAAACAAATAACGTGGAGAAGGTACCAAAAACTCATCGCGCAAAGATGGACACCGGGAATGAAGGTTCCCGTTGACCCCGTTGCGGCAAGGTTCGCGAAGAAGTTCCGTATCGAGGCCATAGTCATGCGAGGGACTAACCTGAAAAACTTTGAAAATGTTATTACCAATAAACCGTTTAGAGGAACAAGGATTCTTTAAGTATGAAGCACGAGGCATGAAAACTTGTATTTCTCGAAAACCTGTTATATACTTTTGCTTATGAAGAAATTAATACAAAATCTTATTCTTGCGTTCGCAATATTTCTGGCAATTGCGGGGACCTTTGCGCTGCTTTCGGGTGAAAGCTTCTTTAAAGAAACGCCGGAAATTACGCTTTCAACTCTCGCGACACAAATTAAAGAAGGACAGATAAAGGAAATCAGGGTAAACAACAATGACATTGAAATTATCCTGAATGACGACACAAGCCAAAAAGCTCGTAAGGGGCCGAATAGTGATCTCGAGGAAGCGCTCTCTACGTACGGCCTAACTGCGGAAGAACTCAATAATATCAATATTACGTATGTCAAAGATTCAGTTTTAGTTGGTGCGATATTACCCCTTCTCTATTTTATGCTCCCCTTCCTTTTGATAGGCGCGTTCCTCTGGTATATGATGCGCCAAGCTCAACGCGGCGCGGGCCAGGCACTTTCATTCGGGAAGGCAAAAGTACGACTTTTCCACCACAACAAAAAAGATAAAATTACGTTTAAAGATGTTGCCGGGGTCGAGGAAGCAAAAGAAGAACTCTTAGAAATAGTGGACTTTCTTAAGAATCCGAAGAAGTTTCTTGATATCGGCGCACGCATCCCCCGGGGAGTGCTGCTTATGGGGGCACCCGGGACCGGTAAAACGCTCCTTGCACGCGCGGTCGCAGGAGAAGCCAGTGTTCCCTTCTTCCATATTTCAGGATCCGAATTTGTGGAAATGTTTGTGGGGGTGGGAGCTTCACGAGTAAGGGACCTCTTTGAAACCGCAAAGAAAAATGCCCCTGCAATTATCTTTATCGACGAGATTGATGCGGTGGGAAGACAACGCGGTGCCGGACTTGGAGGAGGGCATGACGAGCGCGAACAAACGCTCAATCAAATTCTTGTCGAGATGGATGGATTTGAGCGAGAAAACAATGTTATTGTGGTTGCGGCAACCAACCGACCGGATATTCTCGATCCCGCGCTTTTGCGCCCGGGGAGGTTTGACCGCCGCATCGTGCTCGACCCGCCCGATATCAACGACCGTGAAGCAATACTGAAAATTCATGGAAGAGAAAAACATGTAACCAAAGAGGTAAAATTGCGCCAGATTGCCGAACGCACCCCGGGATTTACCGGAGCGGACCTCGCAAATCTCTTTAATGAAGCCGCCATACTTGCCGCACGCAACAACAGAAAAGTAATCTCGCAAGACGACCTCATTGAGTCTATTGAGAAAGTGCTCTTGGGCCCTGAACGAAAAAGTCATCTCCTCTCCAAAAAAGAAAAGGAGATTGCCGCGTATCACGAGGCAGGGCATGCCGTGGTTGCAGCCCATCTTCCTCATTCGGATCCCGTCCACAAGGTATCGATTGTCTCACGAGGACGAGCCGCAGGATATACGCTTAAGCTTCCGACGGAAGACAAACACTTCCATTCAAAATCAGAATTCATCGACGATCTTACGGTACTGCTTGGCGGATACGCATCCGAAAAATTAATTTTTAACGAACTGACAACGGGCGCTTCAAATGATCTCAAGCAAGCATCAGAGCTCGCGCGAAAACTCGTACGAGAGTATGGCATGAGCGAAACCATGGGCCCGGTAAGCTACGTGGACAAAGAAGAAATGATATTCTTGGGAAGAGAGCTTGGGGAACAACGACACTATTCAGAAGAAATTGCCTCAAAGATTGACAAAGAAGTATCGCGGTTTATTACGAATGCCTACGCAAAAGCAAAAATAATTATTAAAAAACAAAGAAAGAAGCTTGACCTCATTGCAAAACGCCTGTTGGAAAAAGAGACGATCGAACGGGAAGAATTCGAACGGTTAATGAAAATACCCGCAGCGGCATAGCCAGCGAATAGCGAATAGTAGAAAACTCGGGTTCTTGCCCGAGTTTTTGGTTAGCATAGACTTGTTATTCCTCTAAAGATACAGTATACTCTTGGTAGAAATGCTCTTGTTCTTTGACAATATGTTTGATAAAATGAACTAATGAATATGAGTAATTATACATATAGTTTGTCTGTTCAAATATGGCAAGAACAAAAGACCACGCAAAGGCTGTAACACTAAGACAGCAAGGGAAGAGCTATAGCCAAATTAAAGACATGTTAGGGGTGGGCAAGGGCACATTGAGTGCTTGGCTTAAAGGTTATCCATTAAGCGAGCAAAGATTGCGTGAGCTTCGAGACTGGAACGAACAAAGAATTGAAAAATTCCGCGAAACAATGAGAAGGAAACGAGACGAAAGACTTTCCTTAGCATACAAAGAACAAAAGAAAGAGATATTCCCTCTCTCAAAAAAGGAGATAATGATCGCTGGATTATTCTTATATTGGGGAGAAGGTTCCAAAACCTCAACAAGCCAGCTCATTATGTCTAATACAGATCCGGCAGTTATAAAATTCTTTATTGCGTGGGCAACTAAAACGCTGGGGGTTCCTTTATCAAAATTTAGAGTTCGACTTCAATTATACGATGACATGAATATTAAAAGAGAGCATGATTACTGGTCAAAAACACTGAACCTGCCCAAGGATCAATTTAGAAACCCGTATATTAAAAAAACCACGCAAGACAGCATTAATTATAAAAGATCTTTTGGCCATGGCACTTGCGATATCAAAATCGGGGATGCAAGGCTCTACGAAAAAGTCTTGATGAGTATCAAGGCCATATCTGAAAGATATTAAACGTTTCATTTGGGCATGTAGCTCAATGGCAGAGCATTCGGCTTATATCCGAACGGTTCCAGGTTCGAGCCCTGGCATGCCCACTCTTCGACAAGCTCAGGGTAAATACGGGCGGTTAGCTCAGTTGGTTAGAGCGTCTCGGTGACATCGAGAAGGTCGTAGGTTCGAACCCTATACCGCCCACACTGGATATCATGACGAAAGCCAGTTCGAATCTGGACGAGCCCACACTTGATTCTGTCATGAAAGTAGGTTTTTATCCTTCCGTAGCTCTTGTGGTTCCGAAGCCTTGGCGTAGGACCACGAAGAGCGAAGGAGGACGAATCCTATACCGCCCACCCAGCTCAGCTGGGTTTATTGAGTGGCTGTTTTTGCCGCCCAAAAAAGTTTGGGCGAGCCTCGCCCTTCGGGCGGGTGAAATGCAAAAGCCCAGAATATGCTTGACAGGACAGGAGGACTATGCTAGAATATCCTATTCGGTAAGATTTTAGTTCCTTGAAAGGAGGGAACGAATGAGAAGGGTTATCGGTCTGTTAATTCTTGTTGCTTCAATTGCAGTTTTAGCTGTTGCGTGTGGCGGCTCAAAAACCGTGTCCGTGGAGGGAACGATTGTTTATGTGGAGGAGACCGAACTGTTCCAAAAAACAAACTTCTTTGGGATAAACGTCGACGAAAATAGTATTCCCATTACGCTCGTTATCCTAGAGGACGACGAGGGGAAGCTCCATCGCACCGCCGCCTATTATCACGATTATGGATTTAGGGAAGGGCAGAGGGTACAAATTACCTACGATGAGGGAGATACGGTTGGTCGGGGGAAAGGAAAAGACGACGAATATAAACGTATGACCTCATACCATATTCTGGATACCAATTAATAATTGCTCAACATAAAGCGGCAACCAACACGGAAGCCGCTTTTTACATCCCAAAAATATAGTGAACCGCACGGTAGGCCGCTCATTAGAAATGAGCGAGCTTCGCCCAGATTTATGGGCGAGGTAACTATCAACTTGTAATCGCACCCTGAAATATGTAATTATAACTACTGAACACCTGTTGCCATTTCGGTACAATTCGTTCTATAGTGTTCCATTCTAGGGACACTACGCCCACACTTCGACCCATTCAACTATCGTTCAGGGTCGCCCTGAGGAATTCGAACGGGCGACAAGCTCAATACGAGCAAGAAAAACAAACATCCTTAAAGGAGTTTTGTTTTTGTGCTACAATAATTCAATATGAATCCCACACATAACTTGTACATCTTAAGTTGTTTGTGGGAAAAGAATTAACCTTGCGCTTGTGTGTAGAACACAGTACAAGTTATGTGTACGCGGGGATGAGTCCCACACATAACTTGTACTGCTTCGCAACGTGATGCCGTAGGCATCAGTGCAAGTTATGTGTGGGATGAACCAATACCAAAACATTTCACCATTAGATTTTCGATATCGGGTGCCGGAACTCGAGCCATACTTTACCGAAGAAGCTGGCATGAAATACCAGATTATGGTTGAAGTTGCAATCGCAAAAGTATTTGCAAAACACGGAATCTGTTCAGAAGATTTATATGAAGAAATAAAACGAGAGGCTCCAAAAGTGACTGTCGAAGAAATATACGAAGAAGACAAAAAAACCAAACACACGCCGCGTGCCATGGTAAACTGTATCCAGAAACGCGTAAGCAAAGAGGCACGTCGTTTTGTACACCTTACAGCTACCTCTTCTGATGTCTATGACACCGCAAACGCAATGCGTTTGCGAGACGCAACAAAAAACGTTGTCTTGCCAAACCTATTAAAACTCGAAAAACAGCTTATCAAGCTGGCTCTTCAAGAAAAAGACACCTTGCAAATCGGCCGCACACATGGCCAACATGCTATTCCCATTACGTTTGGATTTGCGGTGTCAGAATATGTAAGCCGTTTGGGCCACGCTCTATTAGAACTATCACGCGCAAATGATAACCTTAAGGGGCAACTCTCGGGTGCCACGGGGTCCTACAATGCTTCATCTCTCCTCTTTGACGATCCAGAACAATTTGAAAAAGAGGTTCTGGCTGAACTCGGTCTTTCCCCTGCCTCGCACTCAACGCAAATAGTAGAACCGGAGTTTCTTGTAAACCACACACATGCACTCACGCTTGCCTTTGGAGTCATCGCTAACTTTGTGCGCGACATGCGTCAACTCCAAAGGACCGAGATCGGAGAAATCGGCGAAGGATTTGGCAAAAAGCAAGTAGGGTCCTCCACGATGCCCCACAAAAGAAATCCCGTTACCTTCGAACATATAGAAGGCCTTTGGAAAGAACTTATGCCGCGCATGATGACATTGTATCTTGACCAAACATCAGAACACCAGCGCGATTTAAGCAACTATTCCTCAGGTCGCTTTGTGTTTGAAGTTGCTCATGGCCTGGATTCAGCAGTTCGTCGCCTCCAAAGCGTTATGGCCAACTTTCTCGTAGATCGAAAACGAATGAAGCAAAATTTTGAAGGATCGAAGTCTACTATTATTGCAGAGCCTCTTTACATTCTTCTGGCTATGGCCGGTCACCCGGATGCACACGAAGCGGTGCGCAAATTAACTCTCAAAGCAGAAAAAAGTACACACGAAGTTCTCATTCTCCTTGCGAAAGACCGCGCACTTAAAACATATTACGAAAAGATTCCCAAAAAGAAACTTGCGATACTCGCGCGTCCCGAGAAATACATCGGAATCGCCTCCAAAAAAACTGAAAAAGTGTGCAGGTTCTGGAGAAAACAACTAAAGCCCCTTGAAACATAACAAGAAAACATGCGAGGATTAACCTGTTAGTGGTGATATGTCGGAGACTGGATCTCCGACATTTAAGATGGGAAAGTATACAGTTTCAAAACAGGATGCAGGGAAGCGCCTGGATAAATTTCTTGCTTTAAGATTTCCTGGCTTTTCCCGTTCCGAAATACAAAAAGCCATAAAAAACGGCGACGTCTTACTTAACACAAAGAGGGCAAAACCCTCGTCTGTTTTAAAATCGAGTGATGCGGT
>JAHCSD010000141.1 GCA_018609185.1 Patescibacteria group bacterium | reverse complement strand
AAAAGCTTACGGAGGCCGAAGCGGGCATGGTGTCGCCGAAGGCGACGAGCGAGGCCGAGTACAGAGCGGCGAAATCCTCGCTGGGGATTTCGACCGCGTCTTTTCAGAACCCCTACCCACCAAGCCCTAACTATGCACCTTGATACTCTCCACCAACCCCAGCATCAAAAAAGCAGTGAGAAGAGCTGACCCGCCATAACTCACCAACGGCAACGGGATGCCTGCAACCGGGAATATCCCCATGGTCATTCCGATGTTGATAAAAATTTGCGAGATAAACACCGTGGATATACCAATAAGCAGAAAACGGCCAAAATTATTCTGAGCATCGAGGCTAATCTTAAAAAAACGCCAGAACAAAAGTCCATAGAGAAAGAATATGAATATGCCTCCTATTAAACCCATCTCTTCGCTGATTGCCGCAAAAATAAAATCTGTGGTGGCTTCAGGTAAAAACCCGAGCTGTGATTGCGTCCCCATCCCAAGACCTTTTCCCCACAATCCGCCCGAGCCAACCGCGATCATTGATTGGGTAATATTATAACTACTTCCCAGGGGATCCCGTTCAGGGTTTAAAAACGTGCTGATTCGTTCTTTTTGATAATCCTTAAACATAAATGTCCATCCCAACGAAAACGTAAGTATTCCTATAAGGCAAAGTAATGCAAGGTGGCGAATGTTAATTCCGGCAACCAACATCACGCCAACCCAAATGGCAATAAAAATCAGGATTGAACCCAGATCGGGTTGAAGAAGAAGTAAAAATGAAGGTAGGGCCACATAGAGGCCGGAAATAAACACGTGTCTCACACGTGCTATTTCAATATGACGCATGGAAAAATATTTTGCGAGTATTAGAACCACGGCGACTTTCGCGATCTCAACGGGTTCAAAACTAAAAGGTCCGAAACGAAACCACCGGGAGACCCCCCTTACGTCACTCCCGAAAAACAAAACGGCAGCAAGAAGTACGATGCTCCCAAGATATAAAAAGAAAATTATCTGGGTATGATTAAGTATACGGAAATCAAAATAGGCTATAAAGCCTACCACGGTAAGCGAAACAAATAAAAATAGGAGTTGCTTCTTAAATTGTGTATAAGAAGATTCGCTCTCGGTAATACTATAAATACTCATAAGCCCCATTACCACAAGAAAAAAGGCTGCGGTAAGCAACACCCAGTCTATTCTCTTCAAAAATAGTGTGAGATCCATATAAAATAAACCGTCCTACTGCAATTTCAGCTTTTTGGCTGCAAATCGTTCACCGCTCGTCAACGTATACTCTGTATACGCTTCCTCGCGCTTCACGATTTT
>JAHCSD010000140.1 GCA_018609185.1 Patescibacteria group bacterium | reverse complement strand
ACAACCAATCGTTGAGCACGCAATATGTTGCGTGCTCAACTCTTGGGTCAAGCCCTTAAGGTTCTTTTCGCCAAGCCCACCGCCACCGCCGAAAGAGGAGAAATCTCGCGCAAGCGTGGGCCCAATATCTCAGGATATAACATGTCATTAAACGGGTTACCTACCGAGACGGTTACTGCTAATTTTTCGACAAAATAATCAACAATGCCCGGCATGTTGGCAGAGCCACCCGAAAGAACGCAATGTTCAATCTTCCTGCCCGGGTACTTGTCTTCGTAAAGGTCCAGTATTCGGGTAACCTCTAAATATATTATATCAAGAACAGGAAGAATAATCGATGAGACTACCTCTTCCCCCCCCCTCCCTATGATGCCCGTTGATCTTTTAAGCGCTTCGGCTTTGAGCGGCGTTACGCTCATCCCTCGTGTTATCGTCCTGGTAAAATCATCTCCCGCGGTACTTACGTGATGAGTAAAACGAATATACATTCCGTCAACAATACTTATACTTGTTGCGCGAGCCCCAAGATCAATGAGGAGCGTCCTTCCCCCGGCACCTGCGGGAAGCAAAGACCTCACAAGGCTTAAATTTTCAACTTCCATAGCAAGAGCTGTGATGCCTCCCGCTTGCGCAATGCGCTTATATTTCTCTATAATTTCCTTGGGAACTGCGACCAGTAATATACTCGCCCCTGCCCCTATGGCGGTATTTAGGGGAATAATGTGTGAGCTTAACACAACTTCGGCAAGCGGAACGGGAATATATTTGCGTGCCTCATATGGAATTGCTTTCTCTATCTCCTCGCGATCCATTTTGGGAAAGTCTACTACCGTAAAAAAGCTCGAAGAAACGGGGATAGAAAACGAAGCTAGACGAGACTGGATCCTTGCTTTTTCAAGGATGGCACGTATCATATCTGCCATATCGCGTTCCTGCATTTTGAATGCGCTCACCTGATTCATACTGGTAACGCGGTGCGGCTCTCCGTATATATCTGAAATGCCGTAGTTGCGAAGACGGACCTCTACTCCGGCTCGATACAGCTCAACCACCTTAACCGAAGAAGTGCCCATGTCAATTCCAAGCGCTCCTTCTTTCTTTTTAAATAATGAAGGGAGGGTAATCATGTGCCAATTTTGTCCATGAGTTCCACGAGCGGTTACAAAATTGAGCACCCCGTTAGATAGAACTCGCTCATCTAACGGGGTAATGAATTTGTAAACCAATCGCACTTCGCCTACGGGCTCGCGCTCTTGGACAAATTCATTATACCATAACATTGAACAATTGGGTAAAAGACCGTATAGTGAAGTTAAGGGCTTGGCCCGTGAATCCGCATCGAGCGGATGAACGGGTGC
>JAHCSD010000015.1 GCA_018609185.1 Patescibacteria group bacterium | reverse complement strand
TCACACCCAATCGTAGTGATCAAGAAATTCCCACCACCAGCCTTGGCCGAATGTTTTAAGCTCTGCATTCAATTAAGAAGTCCTGGTGTAGATGATTGGGTTGTTGGCGTGACCGAAACAGGACTCGTGAATGTTTATCGGAAAGATCCGGTCACGGGTGATGCCGCGATTGAGGTATGTAGAACTGACGATATATAAAGTAATACCAGAAGTTTTAATGAGTTGGTGGGTCCTAGAGCCCCAGGAATATGTATATGAATTTATTCCATAAATCATCAAAAGGATTCTCGCTGGGACAACGAGGCCGCAGTAGTGGCTTTTCGTTGCTTGAGATGGTAATCGTAATATTTATACTCAGCGTAGGTTTTGTGGCCGTTTTTTCTTTACTTACAAAAAGTATCGTAGTTTCAACTCAGGTGAGGCATGAAATTGTTGCAATAAATCTCGCAGCTGAAGCAATCGAGGTGGTGATAAACATTAGAAATAGCAACTGGCTCGCAAGCCCCGCGCCAGATCCTTTTGATGATTTTGACGGTGACGGTGCCCCAGATTCTTTTCCCATTTCAAATACCAATGTTATTTATAATAGCACTTCGGTTTCAGATATCCCCGATGATCGGTTGTATCTCGAAACTATTTCTGGCAATCTTTACTACACCCACGATTCTTCTGGCGAGTCGACGCCGTTTTCGAGAAAATTAGAAATCAATAGTCTTCCTGACGATGATGGAGTTTTGTATAGGGAAGTAAAGAGTACAGTTACCTGGATACAATTTGGTACCACAAAACAAGTAGTGCTTGTTGATCATTTGTATGACTGGAAACCACAATAACGTGGAATAAGGAATTATGAAGTATGAATTAGGGATTTGTAGCGCGATCGTTATTAGTTGTTCCCTGATTCCTGATTCATTATTCTTGATTCATAATGCAGTTGTTTTGCACTAAAAATTACTATCTCGGGGATGGCCCCCAAGACAGATCAGAGCGTGGATTCACGTTGATCGAGATTCTTGTTGGAATCGCGGTTTTTACATTGATTACTTCTGTGATTGTTTCGGCTTTTCTCTCGACCATCCGGGTCCAGCGCAAATCGATTCAGGTTCAAAACGTAATAGATAACAGCAGGTTTGTTCTAGAGAAGATGTCTCGGGCGGTTAGACAAAGTACGGTAGAAAATTTAAACGGGCTCGCAACAGAACTTAATCTGTGCCATCCGGTATTGGGGTATCCCTCTTCTTCTCCTCTTTGTGGATGCTCGGTGGGTAATTGCCTCGACTACCGTTTTAATGCGGGTACGGACCGTATCGAAGAGCGGACAAGTTTAATCGATGATTTTGTGTCCATAACGGCGTCAAATGTCTTTGTTGAGAATTTAAACTTTCTGGTATCTGGCAGTGGAACGGGAGACGAAACTCAGCCAAGAGTAACTATCTTAATGACCGTTCGACAGGCGCTCACAGCCACAAAACCGGAAGAAGAGACCGAAGTTCATTTGCAGACAACGATAACCCCTCGTCGATTAGATATTATCCCTTAGTCCTAGAGTCCTATCTAAGATATGAAATCTATTTTGAAAAAGAAAGAAGCCGGCGTCTCGCTTTTACTTACTTTTCTCATCTTGAGCGTTATTTTTTCTATTGCCATTGCTTTTTCCGGAGTTGTGCTTCGTGAATTTAAAATCACCAGAGGCGCCTCTCACTCTTATAGGGCAATATATATTGCAGATGCGGGAGCAGAGAAGATGCAGTATATTATTTTCAGGATTGCAGGTATATGGGAGACGACAGGAACATCTACTACTGGCGTGGTCTCGGGCGGGGGGGTATATAACGCAAGGTCTGAAGAACTTGATTTATGTGCTCCTTCTTGCACGTCTCCTGCAGACGAAGAGATCGATAAAATTACATCTGATGGAATATTTAGGGATCTGAGAAGAAAGATTGAGATAAACTTACTTCCTTAAATATTGAGACCATGAAGAGGCAGGAAGCCAAACAACGCATAGAAAAACTAAAAAAAGAGATTAACTACCACAGGTATCTTTACCACGTTCTTGATCGTCAGGAGATTTCTGATGCCGCGCACGACGCGTTAAAGAATGAACTCGAAGAGCTTGAATTGCAATTTCCGGAACTCGTCACAGCAGATTCTCCTACACAACGTGTGGGGGGTGAGCCCCTCGAAAAATTCAAGAAAGTTGCGCATTCCGCACCCATGCTTTCGTTTAACGACGCATTTTCCGAAGAGGAAATGCGTGAATGGGAAGAACGGATCGTAAAACTCCTTCCAAAGGAAAAACACTATTCCTACTACTGCGAATTAAAAATTGATGGCCTCGCAATTTCCCTTATCTACGAACATGAGGTGCTCAAAACCGGCTCGACCCGTGGTGACGGAAAGGTGGGGGAGGACGTGACGCAGAATTTAAGAACAATTGCTTCGCTCCCCCTGAGGCTTTTAGAAAAAGAGCGCGCAATCGCTAGTATAAGGAAACTTAAAAAGAGCCTTGTGCCCGGATTTAAGAAGAAATATCGAGGTCGCGTTGAAGTGCGGGGAGAAGTGTTTATTACCAAAAAAGAGTTTGCGCGGATCAATCGTGACAGAAAGAAACAGGGGGCTAGCTCCTTCGCAAACCCCCGAAATATCGCGGCGGGTTCGGTCAGGCAGCTTGATCCAAAAGTAACGGCCTCTAGACGGCTTGATTCGTTCGCGTATGCGCTGATGTCAGACTTGGGCCAGGAAACCCATGAAGACGAACATATTTTGCTTTCCGCGCTTGGCCTTAAAACAAATAATAACAATAAATATTGTAAGTCGCTTCGTGAAGTATTCGATTTTTATACTCGGTGGGCGCCAAACCGTGAAAAGCTTCCGTATGAGATTGATGGGATTGTGGTGATCGTGAATGATAACAGCGTGTTTCGCCGACTAGGCACGGTGGGAAAGGCTTCCCGGGGGGCCATTGCATATAAATTTGCAGGAATGGAAGCGGTTACCCGCGTTGAAGATATTAAGGTTCAGGTGGGCAGGGGGGGGAGCCTGACGCCGGTTGCAACATTAAGACCTGCGCGTGTGGCAGGAGTCGTGATAACTCACGCCACACTTCATAATATGGATGAAACAATTCGTCTGGACGTCAAGATAGGCGACACCGTTATTGTGCAGCGGGCGGGCGACGTGATTCCTGATATCGTACGGGTGTTGCCAAAACTTCGGACAGGAAAAGAGCGGGCGTTCCGCATGCCAAAGAAGTGCCCCGTATGCGGGTCTCGGGTTGTAAGGCATAAAGGAGAAGTCGCGCATTACTGTACAAATAAGAAATGCTTTGCCCGGTCCCATAAGTGGATTAAATATTTTGTGAGCCGCGGCGCGTTCGATATTGAAGGGTTGGGGGATAAAATAATCGAGCAATTAATGAACGAAGGCCTTGTTTCCGATCCCGCAGACCTTTTTAAATTAACCGAAGGAGATCTTGTTCCGCTTGAGCGCTTTGCAGCAAAGTCAGCAGCAAACCTTGTGGCAGCCCTCAAGACGGGTAAACATATTTCGTTCCCACGTTTTATATATGCATTGGGCATAAAGCACGTGGGGGAGGAAACGGCAATTGATCTCGCAAAAAACTTCGGGAGCGTAGAGAGCCTTCAACATGCGACACTTGAGCAGCTTCAGAGCATTCGAGATATCGGGGGCGTAGTCGCAAAAAGCGTGCACGAATGGTTTCGCGATAAGGAGAACGTAAAATTTCTTCAGAATCTTAAGAAGGCGGGCGTGAAAATAAAAAGCGAGAAGCGAGAAGCGAAAAGCGAAAAATTACGCGGCAAAACCTTTGTATTTACCGGAGAGCTTGGCCGCTTTACAAGGGACGAAGCAAGGGATAAAGTGAGAGAGTTAGGGGGCGAATCGGCGAGTTCGGTTTCGAAAAGTACGGCCTACGTAGTGATTGGTAGTGACCCTGGTTCGAAATATGAAAAGGCAAAGAAGTTGGGAGTAAAGATTCTTAATGAAAAAGAATTTTTAAAGTTAATTTCATGATTTCAAAAGACGAGGTAAAACACATAGCCAATCTTGCACGCATTGGCATAACAGATGAAGAAGTAGAGAAATTCCAAAAAGACCTTGGAGCTATTTTAGATTATGTCAAAGAACTTGAGGGACTCGATACCGATAAAGTAGAACCCACAAGCCATGTCACCGGTTCTGAGAATGTTATGCGAGATGATGAAGTTCGCAGAAAAACTTCAGCAGAAGTTAGAAAGAGGTTGATGGAGGCCGTACCCAAGAAAAAAGACGGATATGTAAAGACAAAGGCAATTCTATAAGGGCTTTGTCCAAGAAGCCGAGCCCGTAGGGCGAAGGCTGATTGGTAACAAAACCTTACCCCGTTAGATGAGCGAGCTCTGATGAACTCTATCTAATGGGGTGCTCACTATTGCAAGCCAATCGAGCGTCGCTCTCGCTCCGCTCGAGCTTGCTCTCTTGAGCAATAGTGGCATGACGCAAATCATTGCTGTTACGTATGCATATCTTTTGGGCTCTATTCCATTTGCCTATATTAGCGGAAAGTTATTTGGCCGTCTTGACATTAGGAAACATGGAACCAAAAACGTAGGTACGTTAAATGTGTTAGAAGTTTTGGGACTTGGCGAGGCAGCATTTACATTGGTTGGAGATGTGGGAAAGGGGATGGCTGCGGTGTTCGTTGCGCAATTTCTTGGTGTGAACGAAGCAACCCTTATGCTTTCAGCTTTTGCAGTAGTTGTGGGTCATAATTGGCCCTTTTGGTTAAAGTTTCACGGGGGGAAAGGACTTGCGACCACCATGGGGGTTGCATTGGCTCTTGCCCATCTGGAGCTGATTTTGGTGGGGATGATGTATGGGGCCCTTTTCTTTTTACTGAAAAGACATTCTCCCTTAAGCAATGTAATCGCTTTCCTTTTCCTGCCGCTTTTTAGTTGGTATTTTGGGAGATCGTTCATATTCATCCTCGGGTTTTCTGCCATTGCTTTATTACGAGTACTCGCAGATTTTAAAAGTTGGTATCGAGACCTCCTGCGGCTTATTGCGGGCAGACCGCATACGCCCTTAAGAAGTCTTGCCTCGTTTACTCCTTCATTATGGGAGAAAAAGAAACACAAAGATTAACAATTATAGAGGCACATGAGAAATTGAGAAAGAAAGAAATTTCTTCTCGGGAGCTTACAGAGGGAATCTTTGATACTATCAGCCAACAAGACAAGGAACTATTTTGTTATATCTCGGTTGACCGTGAATCCGCGCTTGCAGCAGCCCGCGCGGCAGATGAAAGGATTGGGAACGGGGAAGAAGTGGGAATGCTTGCAGGAATTCCCGTGGCCATAAAAGATAATATGCTCGCCCTGGGGTACACCTGTACCGCAGGTTCAAAAATTCTCGAAAATTATGCTGCACCGTATGATGCAACAGTGGTTCGGAGGCTCAAAGAGCAGGGCGCCGTTATTTTGGGTAAGACTAACCTTGACGAATTCGCCATGGGTTCTTCAACCGAGAATTCAGCATACGGCCCCACAAAAAATCCGCATGACACGGAGCGTGTCCCGGGGGGTTCCTCGGGAGGTTCGGCTGCTGCGGTTGCTGCCGGAGAATGTATCTATGCGCTTGGGTCGGATACCGGAGGATCTATCCGGCAGCCCGCTTCTTTTTGCGGGGTTGTTGGTTTAAAGCCCACATACGGGGCAGTATCTCGTTATGGACTTATTGCCATGGCGTCCTCGCTTGATCAAATTGGACCATTTGCAAAAACAGTGGAAGACGTTGAGATAATTTTTGACGTAATCAAAGGAAAAGATTTGTTAGACTCCACCAGTGTGGAATTAGAAGCCCAAAACCAAAAGCCCAAATTCCAGATAAAAGACATACGCATTGGGGTTCCCAAGGAATATTTTATAGGAGGAATAGACCCTGCAGTGGAGAAACTAGTAAGAAAAGCAATCTCTGATTTAGAGAAAGAAGGCGCTCACATCGAAGAGATTAGCCTTCCTCATACCAAATATGCGCTATCTGTTTATTATCTTATTATGCCTTCCGAGGTATCAGCGAACTTGGCGCGGTATGACGGGATAAAGTACGGTTTATCTGAAAGCGAGGGCAATAACTTATTAGATGTATATATGAAAACCAGGCAGAAAGGCCTGGGAGATGAAGTAAGAAGGCGGGTCGTGTTGGGGACGTACGTGCTTTCTGCGGGGTATTATGATGCCTACTATCTTCAGGCGCAAAAGGTGCGCACCCTTATTAAAAATGATTTCGAGAAAGCATTTGAAAGGGTTGATGTGATTATTACGCCCACTACGTCAACTACCGCGTTTAGACTCGGAGAAAAAACCCAAGATCCTCTTTCCATGTATCTTTCTGATATTTTTACTGTTTCTGCCCCTATCGCGGGAATTCCTGCCCTTTCTATGCCCTGTGGTGAGGTGCATGGCATGCCAGTCGGTCTTCAAATTATGGGAAAGTGGTTTGATGAAAAAACGATATTTCAGGTCGCGAGCTTCTACGAGAATTTAAAAAATAATGCTTGAGGCATACTACACTATACTGGATTTTTTTTACGAAACTGACTGGGTTCAGCTACTCTTCTGGACAAAACTTGTTTCCGGGTTTTTGAGCATTACATTTTTGATGGGAATCGTGTACTTGGTTTTGAAGATTAATATATTGGGGCAGGCAGCGCTTTTGGTGTCTGAAGCGGTACACACGTCAACAATTCCCAAGAGACGACTGGTTAAGAAATGGGATGGAATAAAAAAGAAGTTTGAACTGGGGGACGACGCCAATTTGCGGATTAGCGTAATTGAAGCCGATAAACTTTTTGACGAGTTGCTTATGCGTATGGGGTATCAGGGCAAGACAATGGGCGAGCGGCTTGAGAAGGTTACACCGGGGCAGTTTCCTCGAATTCAAGAGATTTGGGATGTGCATAAGATTAGAAATAACATTGTTCATGACACCGATTATCAGTTAACCCGGGAAGAAGCAGAAACAGTGATCAAAACGTATGAGGCGGTACTTGAAGATTTGGAGGTTATATAATTGTGTCAATATGTGACGGTCGTCACATATTGACACAGCTAAATGAAATAGAAAAACTCCGGATTAATCCGGAGTTTTGGTTTGTTCTTCTAGGAATTTTAGGACGTTCTGGAAGCTTTTGCCGGGTTTATCTTCCACATCGTCTTTGTTTACAAACACAATTTTTTTCTTGTATCCAAGGACTTGGGTGAGCATGAAGGTGCCGCCCATATCGAAGTAGAGTCCTGTGCTCGTCTCATCATAAAAGACGTGAATCTCATCTGCTTCAAGTATCGCCCGGAAGTTCTGCTCGCAAATTTTATTCCCGATCGGATCGTTCTGGTTCGTATCCCGCGGGGGATAGTGGACCACGCACCCATCTTTTTCGAGTTGTACCACGTAGTCTTCGAGCTGTTGTTTAATTTCAGATGTTGCATTTCGTACGGGGCAGATGAGGAATACGTGTGTAGGCGTGGGATCTCGTTCTTCAGTCATAACTTCTCTTTCCCTCCTTCAATTTTATTTCGTAGACGCGAAGCTGATGTGAGCTTCATCGAGGTTTACTACGATACGTCCGCCGTTTTCTTTGCGGATATATCGCCATACGTGAAATCCTTGGAGTATGGCATCTTCCCATTGGCCTTCTGAGCATTGTGTTACTTCGAGGTGCTGCGTCATATTTTTTATAGTACGAAGAAGTTCGTAATCGACATGATTCATACTCTCAAGGAATGTATGTCGTTCAGCGAAACTGAAAATGAGTGCCGCAATGCCTTCTTCGACGACGATGGCACGGCCACCGTCTTCAATCTCATCTACTTGTGGATTACTTCGCCGTTTGCGTTTAAGAAAGCGTCGTACGATCGGCGACCACGAAAGTACTCCTGCGAAAGCGAGGTGGAGTACGTCGTGGAAGCGATATCCATCATCATCGTATCGATTGTCACTAAGGGGGTCGCCGAAGCGCCGGCCATCGACCGTGCAAACTGATTTCACGATACCTTCTTGTTCTACGGTTGTGAGTTCTGCGGTGAATTGTCGGGGCAATTGCTCTTCTGGCGGAAATGATGCATCGAAAAAGTTAAGAGGCAGCCTGAGCTGCCGTTGACCGGTGCGCTCCCAACGTGTTCGGCATTTTGTATTATTCTTTCGAGCGATATCCTCTAAGTCAAGCCCAAATTTAGTTGCGCAGTTGGAAATATACCAGAGAAGATCACCCAATTCTTCGGCAATTCTTTCTTCAAATAGTTCGTGGGAAGGCCCATCCCGTAACCATTTTTTATACTCACTTAATATGGTTCCTGTCTCCCCGGCGAGACCCAGTATTGGTATGAGCATAGCAATATCGGAAGGATGACTACGTACGGTCGCGGGAATCTGATCCGTAGCTTTAGCGATTCGCTGGTATTCATTGAGGTCCAAGGTTTTCCTCCTTTTGCAATCGTTTTTAAAGATCTCTTGATTGAATATCACATTATGCGATTTCCCACAAGCTATTACGTTTTTTTATGAGTCTTTCTTTTTCAAGCTCGGAAAGAATATCTTTCAAAATAGTTTTATCTTTTTGAAGCCGGACCTGTAATTGTGACGAAGTGAGTTTTGTTTTTAATAGTTCTTTTATGATGTGAGAGCGTATCTCGCGCTTTGACCCTTCAAATTTTGTTTGGCGGCGCCACCCCACACTTTTCTTGTTCGGGTTCGGCGTTTTTGAAAATTGCGTTGCGCCATAGTCCATAAGCGCTGAATACCACTCGCGAAGATTTCTTTCAGGCTGAACCTGTGTTATTTTTTTTAAAATTTCTTCATCTTGAACCTTTTTCTTTCGCGGAAAGAAAAAATGAATGAAGACCCTGCGGATATTGGTGTCAAGAAACGGTTCGCATCTTGAAAACGCAAAACAGGCAACGGCTCGCGAGGTATAGTGGCCGATGCCGGGGAGCGCCTCGAGGCTTTTGGGATCAGACGGAAGTTTTCCTTGCCATTCTTTTTCTACGATTTCGCTAATTCGTCTTATGTGAAGCGCGCGACGATTGTATCCCATTCCTTGCCATGTTTTAAGGACCTTTTTGAAGGAGCGTGAGCCAACGCCTTGAACGTTGGAAACGTTGCAACAAAAAGGGGATACTTCTCTTTTACTCGTGACGTTTGCGTTTGTTGAAGCATTATTTCTGAAACCAAAATTTTGTAAGGATCACGCGTCCTCCGCCACGGGAAATCCCTCCTGTGTTTTTTATACCAGTCGAATATGTGTTTTTGAAATTGTGATGTGGTCATGCGGTTGCATTGTATCATTGAGATTATAGCGAAACAAACCCCCCGTCAAATTCACGCCATGGCGTGAATTTGACGGGGGGTTAAAAAAGCACCTCGATTATTTCGAGGTGCGTGCTATTTTACTAATGATTTCGTAGAATTCTTTCCACGAGTTTATCCGTGTTATGAATTCGGTTTCATCAACATGTTTATTATATCCCCACGAGAAGAGAAAGAGGTGGGGGACGATTCCGACAGCCGGTTCTAACTTGTCCAGGTCATCATCAATAAATATATCGAAGCCTTTAAGATGCTTCGACTTATCGTTTCGTTGCCCCACCTCTATGAAGAGGAGCCAGGGGATAGAGTGTTTTTTTATCCATCTTTTTGCAATCTCGGCCCCCTTTCCGTCTCGTGAAGTCACAATTATAACCTCATGTCCTTCTTCGAGGAGCTTAGGAATAAACTCCTGGACGCCTTCAACCGGTTCCATAGTCAGGCCGATACCAACCATTTCGTAAATTATTCTCTGGAGAGTCCGATATTGTTTTTCTGTGATGAGGCCGTCGGCGAGCAACAGCTCTTTTTTGAAGCGTTCGGGGGGAATATCTACTCGGTAGAGTTTCTTTGCGGTTTCTGATTTCAGGCGTCCCGTGTCTGAAAATACCCCATCAAAATCAAGCCCGATTTTCAGCTTTTTCATTTGGTGTTACCTCCTTTATTTGTCAAGGTTCTTTATACTGGCGGGTCCGACCGGATTTGAACCGGCGACCATTTCTAACCTATGCGGAGCCGACCGGATTTGAACCGGCGATCTTCTCCGTGAC
>JAHCSD010000139.1 GCA_018609185.1 Patescibacteria group bacterium | reverse complement strand
GTTGTCCTTATCCTGGGAGACAATATTTATGAAGATGACATGTCTGAGGCGGTTGAAGACTTTGTAAAGCAAAAGAGGGGAGCAAAAATTGCCATTAAAGAGGTGCCCGATCCCGAACGGTTTGGAGTGGTTGACTTTTCAGAGGACGGATCCACCATTATCGATATTGAAGAAAAACCCAAAAAGCCCAAAACAAACTTCATTATTACCGGATTTTATATTTGTGACAACCGGGCCTTTGATCTTACCCGGGAGCTAAAACTGTCTACCAGGGGAGAATATGAAATCACCGATCTTCTCAAGTTTTATATGAATGAGGGGACGTTGAGCCACAAGAAACTGGAGGGAGAGTGGATTGACGCCGGTACATTTGATTCGTTGCTTGAAGCAAATAATTTTATCGCCAATAAAGTAAAGAATCAAATGTAGCGGCGTGGGAAGGGGTCGGGAAACGGTAGTTTCCCGTGGTGGAAAAACAGCGAACGAAGTGAGCGCCAGAAACCGAAGGTTTTGGGGAGCGTAGCGAGGGGGTACTCTATTAGTACCCGAGCGAAGCGACAGCTGGTACGTTTGATTCGTTACTTGAAGCAAATAATTTTATCGCAAAGAAGAAAATGAACGGAACGTAATGAACGAGGTTCAACCTCGTTCATTACGTTCATTACGTTTTACGTTCCGTATCGGGGCGTTTTCAACCCATACTTTAAAAAATACTTAAGCGCGCTTGCGAGATGCGTCCGCGTGTACGCGTTAAACAAGAGGTCGCGTATTCCTCCTGAAGCCCTACTTGCGCGTACATGCTGGTGCAGAATCTTCGAACCCGGAAAATAAACTACCCGGTAGCCGTTTTCCCAAAACCGTCTTGACCAGTCCACATCCTCAAAGTACATAAAGAATCGTTCATCAAACAGGCCCACGCGTTCAAGGGCCTCTTTTTTTATAAAGAGGGCTGAACCCATGAGCCAGTCAACCGGAACGGGTTTTTGCGAGAGGTCAATATCGTTCATAAGAAATCTATTTAGCTCTTGTTTGCCCGGTCCTAGTTTCCCCACTAATGTTCTTCGCGCAAGAACCGTGAATGGGCTGTAAAAACGAAAGCACGAGGGTTGCCGTCTGCCATCGGGGTACGAAAGCGCGGGGCCTGCAAGACCTACTCGTGGACTCTTTTCGAGATACGTAAATATACTCTCAATCGAATTATCGGGCAGTACCACATCCGCATTCATAATTACCACAAATCTGCCGCTCGCACGCGGCAAGGCGCGGTTTACAATTTTTGAGAACCCAATATTGTTATTTGATTCAGATAGAACGGCGTCGGGAAAATACGTCCTAAGAAGCTCCCGTGTTTCTGTTTGGGTTTCGCTGTCAGCCACAATAATTTCATAGTCAAGA
>JAHCSD010000138.1 GCA_018609185.1 Patescibacteria group bacterium | reverse complement strand
TCAGGCCCCGTAGAGTTGATCTTCCTGGTAACTCCGACCAGGGCTCGTTCCATGGTGCTCATCGTAAAATTCTTTACGTCTCCACAGCCGTTGCATTTCCTTTCGAATAGTCGATTCAGCTTTCATGTTCGCCTCCTTGTGCTTCGACGTGATCGGCGCAGTGCTCCCAGCGGCAGTATTGACATATGTAACAAGTAATGTGCATGTGTTCGTGATTCGGGCATTTGAGACGCCCGCAGCGCGCTATGCAGATGTCGTTTATGTAATAGAATTTATGTGCCGTATTCCCGCATTTGGGACAGGTGAGGTGATTGGGTGGGGGGCTGGGTTTGGGTATGACAAGGGCCGCATATTCTGTTATGGCTTCAATGGCACTATCTTTGGCTTCATAATCATGCGCTCTTTCTTCATTTGCGAGCCTGTCAAGACAGTTCAATACTTTACTCCAAGCTTTTTCTGTTTTTGTCATTATGCTTTCTTCTTTCCAGGCTACGAATTTCCTAATGCGTGCGGCGACTTCGTGGCGGGTGGACGTGCACGGCAACATTTCTAATTCCATCTTTGACCCGTCCTCTTTTATATCTGTCCGCCCAATTCCAGGAACAAACAATGCCTCTGCTTCGTCATGCGATAAATCGTATATTGATATTGGATATTCTAGTGTATTATACTTATGCATGTTTCGGTAGAATCCGAAGTGAAATGGAATGCCCGGCTTCCAAGTCTCCAGGTGATCGGCAAGTTTGAGTAGGCTGGCGGTGTTCATGGTTTTCTCTGCACTCTGCCTTCGACAAATCCCTTGTAGAATGTCATAAGCTCGCTTATTGAAGTGCCGCTAAAAATCATTTCTACGGAAGGCGGGCTAAGCGTTCCGTGATCCACCTTTGTGATTTCAAATGGGAATGGTCTCTTTTGCACGGTAACCGTGTACCCAAGCTCTTTCATATGTTTTCGCACCTTCAGAAAGGAGAGAATCGTTGAGACTTGCTGGTCAAGGCCAATCGTTATCATTTAGTTCTTATCCTCCGGCTATGTTCGCGAATAGATGATCTGATGCTTTTATGTTCTGTTGGCCTTCAAGCCATTCAAGCGCAGCTTCAAACTGCTTATTTGCTCGCGAAGGTTCGCTTCTACTAGCTCGAGCGTTTTGATGTGCAGCTCTGCTTCTTTCATTTTCTGGTGTCTGACATCTAGCTTTTCTTGTAGGTCGCGTTTCACGTAGCGAGAGGTTTCAAGATCGGCCTCAAGCTGCTTGACTCGTATTCGGAGATCTTCAACACTTTGCGACATGATTACCGTGGGAAAAGCTCGTCTGTGCCGGCAGGGGCCTTGGCCTGCTGTTGAATGGCCGCAGTTTCTGCGGTGGGGAGAGCGAACTCAGCCTTTGCCGACCATTCCTTTGAAACCAGTTTTTCGTAGCAATCTCGTAGCCTGTCCAATTCTGCGTCGAGCACTTGATCTGGTTTCGTCAGGCCCAGCCAGTGCAACAGTTGGCTTTCTGTGATGTTCCATTTGTCTTTGAACTTGGCAACC
>JAHCSD010000137.1 GCA_018609185.1 Patescibacteria group bacterium | reverse complement strand
CTCTTCCGATCTATCTAATGGGGCAGGGCTTGCTCATCTAACGGGGTGCTCAATCTTGCAGCCAATCGGCTGCGTTAACACTTGCCTTCTTGGGCAAGATTGGCATGGTTGAAGTAAACTTACTTTCAGATGAAGAGCGGGCTCCTTCAGACACAAGCTTTTCGAGCGTAGCTTCACGGAACATCCCGTTTATCGGGGGAGTGCTTTTGCTGCTTGCCGCAGCCGGCATTGCCCTCGGTCTTTTTGTGTATCGGAGCAACCTTGAAGCGCGTATCGAGAAAATCGACCTGGATATCGCCGGGGCCACTGAATCCATTGACGGAAACGTACTTTCTCAAATGAACGCATTTGATCATCAGGTAATGAATCTGAAAAAAATTCTTGATTCGCACCGCGAAGGGAGAAAACTTTTTCTCTTTCTTGAGAGTCATACCTTGCGCCAGGTTATATTTGAAGATCTCAACGTGGATGTCGATGCTCCGACATTTAGCGCCTCGGGGCGAGCGGCAAGTTACAGTATTCTTGCGAAACAAGTGTCACATCTTGAGTCGCTTCCCGAGGTGAGCAATGTATCGGTCTCTGAAATTGCGCTTTCCTCTGAGGGGGGGGTCAAGTTTTCCTTGAAAGCGCATCTTAGGCCCAAGTTATTTATTAAGTAAGGGCTTTGTCTAAATTTTCAAGCCCATAGGTGAAGAAAATTTAGTTACAAAACCTTACCCCATTAGATGAGCGAGCTCTGCGAGCTCTATCTAATGGGGTGCTCAATTTTCTAACCTCGCTCCGCTTCGGAGAAAATTGGCATGTCGTTTCCTACCATAAAACTAGTTATCATCATATCTTCGGTAATTATCACAGGCGTTATTTATATGATGTTTATTTCTCCCGAATGGAATGCAGTAGAGTCACTGCGAGAGAGTCATGCCGTCCGCCTTCAGGAGCTTGAAAAAACAGAAACGCTGAGCAAGAAATTTCAAGAACTAAGAACAGCATATATCAGTATGGTAGAAGAAGGATTAGCTGATGATATTAATTCTGTGATTCCTCGTAAGGAGGAGATTCCCGAAGTGCTTGTGCAGCTGGAAGCAATCGCGGCTAAAACCGGAAACGGGGGGGTGGTTATGAGAAGCATTAATTTTAATGTTAAGCCGGCGGGGGCCCGGGGGCAGGTTGATACCCTTGAATTTGACATCCAGCTTAGGGCTTCATACGAAGCGTTTAAGGAGTATCTGGACCGTATTGCCGGAAATATGCGTGTATTTGATGTGAGCTCTTTTTCCTTCGCAAGTACGACAACCGGAGAAGGAACCGAGGGGGAAGAGGTAATCATATATGACTTTACTGTTAAGGCAAGGGCATACTTTCAGCAGTAAGGGCTTGACCCAAGAGTTGAGCACATAACAGATTATGTGCTCAACGATTGGATGTCAAACCTTACCCCATTAGATGAGCGAGCTTGTGAGCTCTATCTAACGGGGTGCTCACTATTGCAAGTCAATCGAGCGTCGCTCTCGCTCCGCTCGAGCTTGCTCTCTTGAGCAATA
>JAHCSD010000136.1 GCA_018609185.1 Patescibacteria group bacterium | reverse complement strand
TCTTTCTTTACCTCTCTCTTGGTAATCTTAAACGAAAGCACCATAGCAAAACCCAAAGAAAAAATCATAGCGAGAATCCCCAAAAAAAGATAGAGAACGGACTGGGCCTCTAGCGAATATTGAAATGAGCTTGAACTAAATAGCGTTTCAAACATGATTATCGGTTACGATGCCGCTTTTTTCGTTATTTTCTTAATGTCTTCTTTTTTATCCTTTGTGGATTTCGATTTTGTTTTTGTTGTTTTTTTCTTTTCATCTTTTGAGGGAGTTTTCTTTGTGACCTTTTTCTCCCCCTTCTTTTTTTCTTCGGGAGAAACTGCATCGCTCCCCTCGCTTGACTTCACGTCTATCTTCCAACCCGTGAGCTTTGCGGCAAGCCTCACGTTTTGGCCGTCTTTACCTATCGCAAGAGAAAGTTGATCGGCAGGGACGACCACAATCGCTTTATTAGCCTTTTCATCAATCTCCACATTAAATACTTTTGCAGGAGCAAGGGCATTCGCAATAAATTTTTCTTTATTCTCATTCCATTCGATGATATCGATTTTTTCTCCCCCTAATTCATTAATGATGGTGAGGACTCGAGTTCCCTTCTGACCCACACACGAACCAATGGGGTCGATATTTTCTTCGGTTGATGTTACCGCAATCTTTGAACGAAACCCCGGTTCTCGCGCGATTGATTTTATTACCACGGTCCCTGCGGCGATTTCCGGAACCTCGAGCTCAAACAAACGTGAGAGTATTTTGGGATGCGCGCGCGAGACAAACACCAATGGGCCCTTGGGAGAATCCTCTGTTTTGAGCACGTATACCTGAAGGCGCATTCCTATACGGTAGTGTTCGTTTGGGACCTGTTCAGAGACAAGAAGAATACCGTTCGCCCTCCCAAGGTCGATGAATACCGTACCGCCTTCAATCCGTTGGGTAATTCCGCTGACTACCTGATCTTCTTTTTGCTGGTAGTCAGAAAGGATCGATTCTCGTTCTGCTTCCCGAAGCCGCTGAATAATGACTTGCTTTGCGGTTTGAGCAGCAATTCTTCCGTAGTCGGCGGTTGCTTCTACTTCTTCTATGAGTTCGTCTTCGGGCTTAAGTTTTTTGTCGATCTCCCGGGCTTCGGCCAGCATAATGTGTTTTTCGGGATTGAATCGGACTCGCTCTTCATCCTCGTTTTCTTCTTCTTCTCGGGTCCCGGGCACGCTTCCCCCCCTTGCCTCTCGTTCTTCGGCCTCTGCCTCCAACTCTTCCTCTGTTTTGACTATTGATTCGTCAACCACAATTCGCACTCGCACAAGCTTAACCTCGCCTGTCTCAAGGTTAAATTCAGCGCGTATAATTTGGCCTCTTCGGCCAAAATCTTTTTTGTATGCCGCCGCAATGGCCATCTCAATCGTCTCAACAATTTTCTCCCGAGGTATTCCCTTCTCTTCCGTAATCTGATCCATTGCCAGGGCAAATGATTTAAGGTCCATGCCATTATTGCCCAAGAGGGCAAGCGTTAGCGCAGCCTGATTGGCTGCAATAATGAGCACCCCGTTAGATAGAG
>JAHCSD010000135.1 GCA_018609185.1 Patescibacteria group bacterium | reverse complement strand
CCGATCTGAGGGTACTTTGAAAAAGAAACGATGGGTGCTTCGCTTAAGAAGCGTTCTCGAGATTAACGAAAAAGAAAGCTTACTCGGGGGCGGAAGGTTTTACCTGACCCTGAAAACCCCTACCGAGAAAGATGTTACGAGGAATGAATATGAGACGATTCTCGGGAAAAGCTACCGGGACTTCCATACATTTGTTCGTATTCTTGAACATTTGGGGTTTCAGGAAGTTTTTCTCTACGAGAAGCTTCGCAAGGATTTCAAGGTATCGGGCGTCCTCGTAAGCATCGCTGAAGTGCCGCTCCTGGGACATTGGATAGAATTTGAAGGTGAAGAACAGGATATCTTTTCATTTGCTTCGTCTTTGGGGTTTAAACGAACTGAGGCCCTCACAAAGAGCTTCCGGACTCTTTGGGAAGAGGCCGCGAGCCGTGGCGATGTCCCTTCCTTCACGCATGTTACGTTTTCGCGAAAAAGGAGAAAATAAGAAATGATAAAAGTAGGAGTTGTTGGTGGTCCCCATTCCGGGAAAAGTACGCTTATCCGAAGCTTGGTGAACGAGCTCGGGCTCAACGGGATTGACGCGCGAGAGGTGAGTGTCGATTTTGACGAAGAATGGGCGAGGCGTCATATTCGTGAGACGGGTCCACCTGAGTGCGAGTTTGAGGAAAAAGCTATTCAAGATAAGATGATCGAAAAGGAACGATATCTTGAGGCAACTGGTTGCGACATCATCATTTGTGATTCTACGCCTTTTGTTCCGTATGCATATGGGGTGCGATATCCCGGACCTCATAGTCGAGAGAAAAGATTTAAAGCTCTTCAGATAATCCATGATAAGGCACTGGAAACAAAAGATTCGTATGACTTGGTTTTGTTTACTCTTCCTGTTCCCCCGAAGGAAACCGGAGGAGAAGATGGAGTGCGTTTTAATGTAGGGGACTCTAAAGGAATAGCGAGACAAATCAGGGGGTTACTGGATCTTGAGATGATTTCCTACACTACATTAAGAGGTTCTTCTGAGAAGAGGTTAAACAAAGCACTTGTAGCAATCGCAATTATATATAAACAAAAAGGCTGTTAATAGAAGCAGCCTTTTATGATACAATTACCATAAAGCGACACCAATATACGAATCACACACGAATGACACCAATAGCGACACTAATATACAAATACACACGAATGACGCGAATAGTAATTCGGGTGGGCGCATTCGTGTTTCGCGAGTGCGAAGCGCGAGCGAGCGCTATTCGTGTGCTCAATTCGGGTGGGCGCATTCGGGTAATGTCTGAAGCGAAGACGGGTGCAGGAGTGTACCCGTCGAAGCGGAAGGCTTTGCGCTATTCGGATGCTGGTTTCACTCTACTCGAGTTCCTGATTTACACCGCGGTCTTTACGATTGTGTTGCTTTCGGTCCTCGCGATCCTGAATATTACTACGAATGTGCGCGCGCGGCAGGAAGCCAAGAGTGAAGTATTGCGCAATGCGAGTTTTGTGATTGAAAGAATAAGTCGACTCGGAAAAGATGCAGACGCCTTTGGGAATTGTCCAAATATTTCAAGCACGATTTGTGCCGCAACAAGCACACAATTAGACTTCATCATAAA
>JAHCSD010000134.1 GCA_018609185.1 Patescibacteria group bacterium | reverse complement strand
CTAAAGAGAGAATTCTATGAGGAGAAGATTCCCCCTTGGCCGTTCTTCGTTCGAGGAAATGTTAGTTTCAGGGGAAGTCTTTTTATTGTGTGGGATTGTTTCGACCATAGTATTCTTGAATTACGATACGCCAATTTTTTGAGGTCAGCTATTCTAAGGGCAGTACGCGCACGCCTCCGGTAATTGTTGCTTCATCATCCTCAACGGCTTGGGTGTGGTCATGATACGAAAACGTGCCTGTCTTAATAAATGTATAGGAAAATGATTCTTCGGGCAGGAGGTCTGACAAAGGGTCAAAATCAGGAAGCCCGGTATGGGTTGGGTGAGGATCTGATGAGGGCCAGTGAAGCACCGGATCATTATTGATCCACGTGATGGTGTCTCCAACCGTTATCGTAAGTATTTTAGGGACAAAGCCATTATTTTCTATAGAAACAATATGGGTCTTGGGTTGATATGCCGGCTCTTCTGGCGGAGGCGGTTCGGGGGGTGTTGGTTCCTCTAGGGGTTCTAGGACAGAAGGAGAAGGTGGCGGTGATGGTGTTTGCGGTGTTTCTGTCTCTGAAAGTGGTGATGCCGTTTCTTCTTCTGAAGGTTCTTCAATAGGAACGGAAGAAGTCGGCCCAGATTCGCCTTCGAAATTCGACAAAGGCTCTAGTGGCTCTTCCGAACTTAAAAGCTTGGGAAGAACCGATTGAGATACTGCACCAGGACTCTTTCCCCCCGAGGAAGAACCTCCCCTGAAAGAAATAAAATAAAATGCTGCTCCCACGAACAAGATCAACGAAGAAGCTATAAAAAGATATGTAAATGTTTTTGGTCTGGCAGGCACAATTGTTTAATGAAATATAGCTATAGGGTGGTGTACTCATTAAGTACGGCGGGCGATACTTCAAGAACCTCATTCCAGTTATATCCAGAATCGAGAAATAACTCTTCTGTTTGGATCCACTCCTTCTCATGCCCCCTTATCAGGTATACCTTACTATCATCTTGAGCGCGCAAAAGAGTGGTTTCAGTAAACCACGACAACTCATACGAGGTCACGCTCGCGACATCTCCCCAACGATACCCTTCACTTTCAAATGCCTCCGGGGTGATAATATGTCTTCGTTTGTCGCCCCTGATCACATGCACCTCGGGCTTGTCTTTAACTCGAACAAGGTTTCTTGACGCTATGGACGAAAGATCGACAAAAGATACTTCCTGAATAGTACTCCAGTCGTATCCCGCCCCAGTGAATACTTCGGGTGTGGGTATCCATAACTTTCTATTATCTCTTATCGCATATACCCTCGTATCTCCTTCGGCCCGAAGTAAGGTGTCACCCGCAAAATGAGCCAGAATTTCTTCTGGAACTCGGAGAGTTTGCTCCCCTCCCCCTTCTTCTGGAGGAGGTGCAGTTGTAAATACTACCACATTAGACATATCTGATTCATAAAGAACTTCATCTGAGGTTTTAATTGCAATATTATACGTAGTTTCACGGCTCAGGCCAGCAATTGTCCACGACTCAGAAGATCCTGCTTCTTGAGGGACGGGTGGATCGAGAAATGAAGTTGCACTGTTCCAATTTTCCGCTGTGAGAAGTTCATTCTCCGTATACCGAATATCATAGC
>JAHCSD010000014.1 GCA_018609185.1 Patescibacteria group bacterium | reverse complement strand
GGGGTGAACAAGATCGCTCATCTAACGGGGTAAGGTTTTGTGCCCAATCGCTTCGCTCTTGGACAAAGCCCTTAATTTATCACAAACGTTTCTTTCTTCGTATCAACTTCCTCAATTGAGACTACGTTAGTTGCTTTTAATACTTTCATTACACTGGCCGTGAATAATATCATAATCCACATAAGAGGAAAGCTCAACGCCTTCATGGTAAAGAAAAGGCCAGCCGCAAACGCAACGGGGAGAACAACACCAAAACTTTTTTGAAAATTATTAAGCTGCACGTTTACTAATTTATAGAGAAGATCCTCTATCGTATCTTCCGGAAGGACCTCGACTCCGAATTGTTCTGAATATTTTGTGCGTACTTCCTCGAGTCGTGCTTCGTCTTGTGCAGCTCGAGCAATCTCCTGTTGCAAGAGGCTGGCAAAGCGTTCGTCCTGAAGAAGGGTAGTAATCCCCACTTCTTCGCCCGTAGGTATATTACTTTCCTCGAGCCGTTTCAAAAATTCCGGAGATACCTGACTTGGGTCGTTAATCCCCTGGGATATGTCCAGAGCAAGGAAAAATTCTTCAGCAGACATTCCTTTTCGATACAAAGGAATTTGTGCAAAAACAAGGTCTCCTAAGGGCCCGAGAACCGCGTTAAATAACGGTTGGGGGACCTGGAAAGCCTGAAGCTCTTTTTGCGTGCCGGAAAATGAAGAGAAAAAATAGGCAAGCGCAATAAGTAACGCGAGAGCAGTAAAAAACATGGGGAGGCCCCGCGGAAGAATCTTACGCAGCTGCATATGGATGCGTTCGTCCCTCTCCACCTGAATTCTTCTCCAGGCAAGTATAATAAAAAGCATAATAATCATCAGGCCCGCTATGTAATACCAAAAGTAAGATCCAAAGTCGCCCCTAAAAAGGAAGGCAAACATTCCGGCAAAAATTAGGTGAGGGACGAGAAGATTTTTAAATGAGCTTTCAAAAAGAAAAAATAGGCTTGCAGCTATTCCGAAAAGAAGCAGAGCCCCCATAAGAAAGAATAAATCTTGTACCTGAATAAGCAATGCCCCCCCGTAAAGGACTCGGTACAAAGAATAAAGAAAAGCGCCCCCAAAGAGAGTATATGCTGCAGGAAACCAGATGTACTTTGGACCATAACGCATATTAATTCTCTTTATCTTTTTTACCCTCATTATCTTCTTCTATCTCCCCTTCTTCTGCCTCTTTTTTGGCTTTACCTTCTTTCTTCCCCTCTTCATCCTGTGCTCCGCCCGATGTCTCGCCCCCAGCTTGGTCTGGGCTGGATTTCGGTGAGTCTGCCTGCGGTGAGCCTGTCGAATCTGTCGAACCATACATTTGTGCCCCAATTTTCTGCACTACCTGGCTAAGTTCTTCACTTGCTTTTTTAACGGCTTCACTATCCTCGCCGTCCTTCACCTTTTTAAGCGCTTCGATTTTTTCTTCAATTTCTTTCTTAACATCTGCCGGAACTTTTTCGCCCAGGTCTTTTAACGATTTTTCTGTGGTGTAGACAAGTGTATCCGCGGTATTTTTTATTTCAACCGATTCACGTTTCTTTTTGTCTTCTTCCGAATGAACCTCCGCATCTTTTTTCATTTTTTCGATTTCTTCTTCGGTGAGGCCGGATGATGCTTCGATGCGGATCGACTGTTCCTTTCCTGATGCCTTGTCACGCGCCTTCACATTAAGGATTCCGTTGGCATCAATGTCAAACGACACTTCAATTTGAGGCACGCCCCGAGGCGAGGGAGGAATTCCGTCCAGAATAAACCTCCCGAGCGTTTTATTGCCTCCTGCTACATCACGTTCACCCTGAAGAATGTGAATCTCAACTGATGGCTGGTTATCTGCTGCGGTTGAAAATACTTGTGACTTTGAGGTAGGAATAGTGGTGTTTTTTTCGATAAGCTTTGTCATTATTCCTCCCAGCGTTTCAATCCCAAGAGCGAGGGGCGTTACGTCAAGGAGTAAGACGTCTTGTACGTCTCCCTGCATGATTCCGGCCTGAGCAGCGGCTCCGGTTGCTACCACCTCGTCCGGGTTAATCCCCTTATGGGGCTCTTTTCCGAAAAGCTTTTTTACGGATTCCTGGATTGCCGGCATTCGGGTTTGCCCGCCGACAAGTACCACCTCGTCTATGTCCTCCATTTTAAACCCGGCATCTTTGACCACGTCTCTTACTTTTTCTTCTGCGCGTTCGATGTATTCTCCGACTAATTCTTCAAGTTTCGCCCGGGAGAATTTAATGTTTAGGTGTTTGGGACCTGCAGCATCAGAAGTAATAAAGGGGATACTTACTTCTGTCTCGGGCGTGGAAGAAAGTTCATGCTTTGCTTTTTCCGCTCCCTCTTTAAGGCGTTGGAGCGCAAGCTGGTCACGCGAAAGATCCATTCCCTGGTCTTTTTTAAATTCGTCCACAAGCCAGCTAATTATTTTTTGATCAAAGTCATCCCCCCCAAGATGTGTATCTCCACCCGTGGCTTTTACTTCAATGGTGTCTTTGGAAACTTCAAGTACCGATACGTCAAATGTGCCTTCCCCAAAGTCGTACACCACAATTTGCTCATCTTTTTTCTTATTGAGGTCGTAGGCGAGCGCGGCTGCGGTGGGCTCATTAATAATTCGTTTTACGTCAAACCCTGCAATCGTACCTGCATCTTTTGTTGCCTTTCGCTGGGAATCATCAAAGTATGCGGGGACGGTAATAACGGCTTCCGTAATTTTTTCTCCAAGCTTTTCTTCCGCATCTGCTTTTAATTTTTGAAGGACCATCGCAGAAATTTCGGCGGGCCGGTACCATTTCTCCCCCATTTTAATTTCTACGCCGTCACTCGAACTTTTTCGTATTTCATAGGGCAAAAACTCTTTGTCTCGCTGGACTTCGGAATCAGAAAATTTTCGTCCTATAAGACGTTTCGCAGAAAAAATAGTGTGTTCGGGATTGGTAACTGCTTGTCTCTTAGCAAGGAGCCCTGCAAGCCGCTCTCCATTTTTTGAGACAGCGACAACAGAGGGCGTGGTTCGGTTTCCTTCTTTGTTTTCAATAATCTTTGGCTCCCCTCCTTCTATGACCGCCATTGCAGAGTTTGTAGTTCCAAGGTCGATGCCGATAATTTTAGACATAAATATGATGCAAATGATGCGAATCTTATGCCAATAATGCGAATTGCTAATAATCTTCTGCGTATTCGCAATTAGTAGATTGGCATGAAATTAGTAGATTGGCATCACTACTTTTATCTCGCTACTTTAACCCGTGCGGGTCGTATTACTTTCTCGCCAATTTTATATCCCTGTTGAACTTCCTCCAGCACCGTTCCCGACTCTTTGTCTGATTCAACATTTTCTATCGCCTCATGTAATTCGGGATTAAACTTTTCTCCCTCAACCCTTATTTTTTCAAGTCCGCGAGTTTTAAGAACATCTTCAAGCTGGCCCTTTATATATACTACCCCTTGCTTCCATTCTTTACTTACTCCCCTGCCCGGCACCGATTTTAACGCGAGATCAAAACTATCAAGTATGGGAATAATTTCTCTCATAAGATCCTCGGTTGCGTATGTCCTTAAGTCTTCAAAGGTTTTTGATTGCTGTTTCTTGTAATTATCAAAATCGGCCAAACAGCGTTTCCACCCCTCAAGATATTCTTCTTCCTTGCCCTGAGCTTGTCGAAGGGTTTTACTTTGTGTGGGGCTTTCCTTTTTGGGGCTTTTGGCAATTTTTTGTGATTTGGGATTTACCATGAGAGTTTATCTTTCAAGTTCCCCCCTAATAAAATCAATGATCGACACGGCCCGCGCATAATCCATTCGGAGAGGGCCCAATGCGCCCAACAGATAATTATTGCCTCGGGTACGGTATCCTGAATATAGTATACTATATTCTCCATGAAGGGGTAATACGTCGTTTCTTCCCACGAAAATCGCGGGCTCGTCTTCTTCCCATAATGCGTCAAATATATCCACTAATTGATGTTCAAGAAAATCGACAAGTTCGACAAAGTGTGCAATTTGCTGTATGCGCCTGAAATCGGGACTCTGGAGCACCTCGGAAAGCCCCTCCCGGTAAAGTATGTCTTCATCGGGATTAAAATAGAATCCAAGGCTACGAGTATTTTCAGAAATGGCCTGTGCAATATTTCTTCCCAGGCGTGTTTCTTTTTTCGAAAGGCGTTTTCTAATTCTTGTTTTTTCTCCCCGAGAAATAGTTTCAGGCTCCATAAGATATTTGATATAAAAGCGATACCCCTTGTCAGTAGGAATCCTCCCCGCAGAGGTATGAGGTTGAACTAAATAGCCTGATTCACAAAGCCTCGAGAGTTCTGCCCGTAACGTCGCCGGACTTATAGAAAAGTTGTATTTTTTAGCTAATCCTCTCGAACTGACAGGGATGCCGGTATCGGTATATTCCTTAACCGCAAGGCCAAGTATTTGTTTTTGTCTCGATGTCATACCACACCATATTACCAAATTAGCACTCTCGTGTCAAGACTGCTAATACGTATGTTGTTTTCTTTAATAAGATTTTGTTTTATAATGTACGTGTATGCCCGGTGCTACAACCTCGAAATTTTAACGTTTTCGATGATCCTCCAGGGACAGTACCGGGGTAACTAGTCTATACTTTTATTCTATGGCCTTGAATGTGTTATCCAGCGCGAGCCGGACCATTCGAGGTTGTAGCACCGGGTATGAGAAAAGTCATCGAAACAAAAAAAATAACCTGGATTGATATTGAGAGCCCAACCGAAAGAGATATAAAATACTTGGAAAAGAATTTTAATCTCCATCCAATTGTACTGGAAGAATTTTCTGTTTCTTCTCACCGCTCACGAATCGAAAATTACAAGAACTATCTCTTTATGATTTTTCATGTCCCTTTTCTCGATAAAGAGAAGCAAGAGATAAAGCCCCGCGAACTTGATATTGTGGTAACAAAAACGCATGTGATCACGGTACGCCACAAAAGTATTCTTCCTCTTAAGGCTCTCTTCGACCAGTGTAATCTCTACGAAGAAGCAAAGAGAAACTATATGAATGAGTCAAGCGGCCACCTCTTTTATTATATTATTCACGGAATTCTCGAATATGTCTCTCCCAAACTAGACTTTATAGAAGACGGAATTGACCATGTCGAGGAAAAAATGTTCCGGGGAGAAGAACGAAAAATGGTAACAGAGATATCGCTTTTACGGCGCGTTATCATTGATTTCCGCAGAATTATTGAACCGCAAAAATCATTTTTTGACTCGCTTCTTACGGAAGGAGTTGAATTTTTTGGCTCCAAACTTGAACCCTACCTGTATGATTTGTCCGGTTCCTACTCAAGTATTTGGAATCTCCTGGAAACACACAAAGAAACCATTGAGGCGCTTGAAAACACCAACCAGTCGCTTCTCACCACAAAAACAAATGATGTGATACGAGTGCTTACTATTTTTGCTTCTATTGCCCTTCCGCTCACGTTTATTACTGGTATTTTTGGCATGAATACAAGTCTGCCCCTTGTGGGGAAAGGAGCAGAGACTGATTTTTGGAATATTGTTGTTGTTATGGCCGTTACCGCGATAGTTCTCCTTGCGTTTTTCAAAAAGCAAAAATGGCTCTAAAAATCTATAATACATTAACGAGAAAAAAAGAAGAGTTTAGACCCACCAAAGGAAAGCGGGTCAATCTTTTTGTTTGCGGGCCCACCGTATATGATTTGTCACACATTGGACACGCGCGCACGTACGTTGCATTTGATGTGATTGTAAAATACTTACGATCGCAGGGATACCACGTGTTCTATCTTCAAAATATTACGGATGTTGAAGACAAGATTATCGACCGGGCAAAGTTTCTTTCCACTGCCCCCCTTCATCTTGCCCAACTTGAAGAAACAGAATACCGGGCAGATATGAAGCGTCTTTGCGTGGACAGTGTGTCAAAATATGCCCGCGCGAGCACCCACATAAAAGAAATCATTACGCAGATCGATGCATTGATTAAGAAGGACTTTGCCTATGTTTCGGGTGGCAACGTATATTTTGAAGTTTCAAAATTCCCTGATTATGGAAAGCTTTCCCGCCAAAACTTAAAAGAGTTAAGAAACGCCGTGCGTATCGAAAAAGATAAAAACAAAAAAAACGATCTTGATTTTTCTTTATGGAAGGCAAAAAAGCCCGGAGAAATATTTTGGCCTAGCCCATGGAGCGAAGGCCGTCCTGGATGGCACATAGAAGACACTGCAATTTCGGAGAAACAATTCGGGCCCCAATATGATATTCATGGTGCGGCTGCGGAACTAATATTTCCTCATCATGAATCAGAAATAGCCCAAATGGAAGCAGTATCCGGCAAAAAACCGTTTGTGAAATATTGGATGCATACGGGGCATCTTACTGTCAGGGGTAAGAAGATGTCAAAATCTTTACAAAACTTCATCACCATTCGGACATTTCTCCACGATTATTCTCCTGAAACATTACGGTTTCTTGTACTTTCTACCCATTATCGTTCTCCAGTTGACTATAATAAAAAACTTGCAGGGCAAGCCTCGCATGCGCTTGAACGAATCAATGAATTCTTTGATAAGGTGTTAAAAGCGTCAAAAGGTTCAGAAAGGTCAAAGATAGAAAATAAAAAGGACATAGAAAAACTAATAGAAGGCGCAAAAAATAAATTTATTGCCCATATGGATGACGATTTTAATACCCCAGAAGCCCTCTCGGTAATTTTTGATTTAGTAAAAAGAGGAAATATATTACTCGACAAGGGTGGTCTTGGTAAGAGTGGCGCAAAGAAAATTATAAAACTCTTTCAGGAATTTGATGCAATATTTGGAATACTCAAGAAAGAAAAACCAAAAACAGAAAAAGAAAAGGATCAGGAAAAAGAGACCATGGAGCGAATTCAGAAATTGGTTGATCTGCGCGAAAAACATCGAAAAAAACAAAACTGGAAGAAGGCAGATGATTTGCGCGAAGTTCTTAAGATTGAAGGATATGAGGTAGATGATACGCCGCAAGGACCGAGGATTAAAAAGGTTAACTAGCTAATCGATTAATCAGATAAACAAAAATTCCGCAAAAAGCGGAATTTTTGTTTATCCCTCTAGGATCCAGCGACGAATAAGGAGGTTAGTAAAAAGAACTACTAGTCGCTGGATCTTAGGGAGTCCCTAGTGGGTCTAACCCCGCTAGGGTTAACCAGTTTCAAGGCTCTCGCCATAGATGGTGAGGGAGAATGTCGAGTCTGGGCGGGAGGGACCAAACCCAGACCTTCACTCTCCCTCTCACTAGATACTAGTTTTAGATCCTAGAGCTTAAGTATTAGTATCCAATGAGAGAGAGAAAGAAACGAGACCCACAATCAAAGCCTTCATAATCCTACAAAAAAGGGGGTGGGGGGCGCGGAGGGAATCGAACCCACGACTCTCTGGTTAAAAGCCAGAAGCTCTACCACTGAGCTACGCACCCGCCCGTTTGCCACAGTACCGTTTGGCACGTGGCTTTTGTAGGATTATGAAGGCCCTGATCAGATTTAAGTTCTGATCAGGCTTCCCATCGACACGGATGGGAAAGTTTTGATTTTCTGCTCCCTTTTCCAAATTTTTGCATTGTTGTTTTACAACACGCAAACCAACCGTGTTCAATATAAAAGAACAGTTTATGGTTTCCTTTTTGGATTATCGGTATTCCATCATATCCTTTTGTACAAGAAATTTCTGAATTACAGTCATGACACATTACTTTAAGATTTGTACGAAGTGTCTCGAAATCTATCCGTTTCATTATACTCCTCCCCACAAAAATCTTTATGGAAAATTTCTCTGGGGAGGTGGAAACTGACGTTCGAGAACATGAGGCTCCTCACCTCAGTTTCCTTGAACTGGCTCCTCGCCAGTCCTTTTTATCCGCACCGTTTGTGACTTATCTAGAGATCTCTGAATCGTAACTCTGCCGTAAGTCCTTCCGCTTCATCTTGGATAATAAGTACCCTTAGGTATACCTTATCGTCAAACGAAGCACGCCGCGCTCGAAAACCGTTTTCTACAAATGCCATCGCCACTATCTTCATACGATCAGAGATCTTGTCCGAACTCCACATTTCCGGGAATGAATCTGGCTCGAAAGTGTCGCCACTCACCCACAGAAACGGATTAACACTATTTTTTGATTTTTCAACACTCCAATACAGTATATTGAGAGATACTTCGATATGATCTGCGTAAATCGCAAACGCTCTATCGTCATTATAACGAGAATGTAAGTAAGACCTGATTCCGAGATCCCCCAAAATCAGTAATGCCTTTAAGGCCAGTGCGCGCATCTTGTCTGTTCTCCAGAATTGTTCGGTCTTCTCGACCAAACTGCGTTCTATCCTGCTGTCTTCAGGTGACATCACAACCTCCTCAGCTGTGGCTTGTTGAGCCTCCCCGGCTCAAGGAGAATGGATTTATGGTGCGGATAAATCTTTCCTCCCCAGAATCTACTGAGATATCTACTGAGGTATCTCAGTAGATATAAATAAACTCTGGGGAAGTGTGGTGGGGAGTACAAGATTCGAACTTGTGACCTCCTGTGTGTAAAACAGGCGCTCTAGCCGCTGAGCTAACCCCCCACCTATTTCACTCACCACATGTTTAGAGGTTGAACCTCTAAACATGTGGTAGGCGGCCCAGTTATGTTACTGGGCCTTATCCTATGGCCTTTTACTCTTTGGCCTGTTATTTCGATACTGACGCGCGAGTCGGATATTCTCATCCTGCTCATACGTGTGTCTCCTGGAATGCGTCTTCATGCCACGTTTATGCCAATTGGCATGGGATTCTTCGTACTCCTTGGGTACGGACTTGTCTGGCCGACACTCTGTACAGATCATTCGATCCTCCTTTCCTTTGCTCTTTTTGTTTTTGCCCCCACACTAAAGCATATGGCCTCCCAGGCAGGACTCGAACCTGCAACCTGCGGATTAGAAGTCCGCTACTCTATCCAATTGAGCTACTGGGAGACTTTAGTAACGCTTCCAATGAGAAAAAGCCTCCTTGTTTTCTTTTTGTGATATGAAATTGTAAGCTCCCTCTCTAGAATCTAGATTTTGAGATCTAGCCTCTGGGGAAAGATTCTTTCCGTCTAACGAAACGGAAAGAATCTTATCATCTTTTAGTTTCTTTCACAAGGAGAACACTTGGAATCCGGATTGTACCGAGAAAGGATGGAACTACACCCTGGCGTACTGCATCTTCTTCCTGTTCCGTATTGTCGAGACGGCTTACCCGACGCGGCAATTACAGACGTTATTCGCTCGCTGCTGTACACAGGATGTATATCTTCGAGGCGCTCGTCCTCTTCTGTTGGTTCTATATCTTTCAAGATATCACCTCCCCAGAAAAATCTTTATACAAAATTCCTCTGGGGAAATTCTATAAACTGTCCGTCTTTCCTCTCTTAAAGGAAATAAAAGAGAGTCTTCATTTTCTTCGGGTTGGCGGTGGGATCATTCAGGAAGTTATACAAATGGAGGCGTGAACAATGAAGGCTCTTTTTTATTTCCGCCCCCCTTCATTGTCTCCGCAAGTTTGAGAACCCCTTTGGGCACCAGGGCCATCATCCCCCCAACAAGCATGACGTATCATGCCTGACTGGGGGGTCCTCCACACAAGAAATGCATGAAGGCAGGTTCTCAAACTTTCAGATACAATGATTATCTCATTAACGTTGTATTATAGCATATTTTCTAAAATAAGTCAACACTTTTGATGCGCCAATTCTGGAGAAACCAAGCACATAAGAACGTTATATGCCTGGTCTCCCCAGAAATCGTGAGGAGACCTAGCCTACTAAAGATCTGTCTGCTAAGCATCAAGTGGCTAGCAAGGTCTTTTGCAAGCTTGTCCATTGCCTTGGGAGTGTAGGATTCGAACACGAATCCTACACTCCTATATTCTCTAAGAAGACCAATTGTAAAACTACTTTGTGTCTTGAGAATAAAGAGGCAGGTAGTTGCTGATGAGTGAACCTGTTATCCGTTATTCTTAATGAGTTGGCCACCCCCTCATGCAGGAATACTGACATAAGAGGGATTACCGATTAAGAACACGAGATAATACGTTCGAGCAACTGGGGTTTCGGGTTTTATCTTCTCCCAAGCATATATCAATATATGGTTGGGAGAAGATAACCCTGAGTATGTCGAAGGGTTGTATTTTACTATTAAACATTCCATTATACTCCCGTTTGAAAAATTTGTCAAGGGTTTCTGACACTTCGCTCCGATTTTTATCGGAGCTCAGTGTAAACTCGTAGGGGTAGATAGCTAAAATAGCTTGCACTGAGGCGCGCTCAGCGCGCCGAAGTGTCTCAAACGCTTGACAATATTTCCTAAAAATGCTACAATGGGGTAT
>JAHCSD010000133.1 GCA_018609185.1 Patescibacteria group bacterium | reverse complement strand
GTTGTCGAGCTCATCAATATCGGAACGCACGAGATCTACAGATAAAATTATTATCTATGCACATCATCAATCTTAAGCTTTCATCCTTCGTCGCCCTCGCTATCGTCCTTGGCCTTGCCGCAATTGCGGGCACGTTGATTTGGGTTGTGAGCCAGCAAGAGATGCCTGAGCCGAGCGGGGGAGTGGTTGTAACCCGCCCGCTGGCCACTTCCTCGGAAGTGGCAGAAGACACTTCGGCAAGCTCAGTGCAAGCTTGGAATACCTATCGGAATGAGAAGTATGGGTTTGAGGTTAAGTATCCTCAAGATTGGTTCAGTTATGTCTATAAATTACAAGTGTTTTCTCAAGAAGCCAAAGTAATATTTAATATTGAATTTGCCCCTTTCCCAGAAATCCCTTCAGGAGGAGGAACTTTCGGCATCAAGCTTTCTAGGAGAGCCCTCACAGATGAAATTTCATGGTTCAAAAGTATTTTAGGTAGTCCCACATACAATGAAGAATCATTATTTGTAGACAATATACCAGCTACTAATATAAACTATGAACATAATTATAGCCAAGAAGGAAAACAACATGAGGAGCAACGCGTAAGGATTTTCTTAAGTAAGGATTCAACAACCTTTAGTATTTATGGAGAACGGGTTAATTCATTTAATCCCGAATGGGCAAAGTTTGATCAAATCCTCTCAACCTTTAAATTTATTCCATAATAAGCGACGCTAATGATGCGAATTAATCACGCGAATAACTCGAATAAATTATTCGCATAATTCGAGTGCGATTTGCATATTGGCGTCGCATTAAGGGCATGATTAAAGTAGCAATCAACGGCTTCGGCCGAATCGGAAGAACATTTTTCAGGCAAGCATTTGGTCATCCTGACCTCGAATTTGTTGCAATCAACGATTTAACAGATGAAGAAAACCTCGCGTATCTTTTGAAATACGATACGGTGTATGGTCGGTATGATAAAAGTGTTGAGACCGCAGAAGAAGACGGGAAAAAGTATCTAGTTGTTGATGGGAAGAAGATTTTGAGCTTGGCCGAGCGCGAACCCGAAAACCTTCCCTGGAAAGATCTTGATATTGATGTCGTGGTAGAATCAACCGGATTTTTTGCGTCTGACGAAGGGTCTCAAAAACACGCGAAAGCGGGTGCTAAGAAAGTGGTGATTACCGCACCCGCAAAGGGGGCGGTCCAGCACGTTCTTATCGGGTCAAACCCCGAGAAGATCAAGGAAAACGTTGTTATCTCAAATGCTTCGTGCACCACAAACTGTGCGGGTCCCGTGGCTGAAGTCATGATGGCAGACCCGGGAGTAGAAAAGGCGCTTTTAACAACAGTCCATGGATATACCTCGAGCCAGTCACTCGTAGACGCACCCGGCAAAAAGGGAGACTTCCGTCGAGGAAGGGCTGCTGCCCAAAACATGGTGCCTTCTCACACCGGAGCCGCGGAAGCCGTTGCAAAAGCAATTCCGGTGTATGAGGGAATTTTTACCGGTATTGCAATTCGCGTGCCAGTAGTTACCGGATCAATCGTTGACTTTACGTTTCTCGCAAAACGCGATACCTCGGCCGAGGAAATAAACGATATTTTCAAAAAAGCCGCAAATGAGGAGCGTTGGAAGGGGATTCTTGAGGTTTCGGATGAGCCAAGATCGGAAGAGCGT
>JAHCSD010000132.1 GCA_018609185.1 Patescibacteria group bacterium | reverse complement strand
AACCCTTAGCGCCATAGGTATGACGCTCGCTCAAATCGTGTTCCCACAAATAACCTTAGCAGATTTTTTGTCACAAAGATTGCAGAAAACATACTTACGGCAACCCCCAAAACCAGAACAAGTGCAAACCCCTGTACAAAGCCCGTGCCAAACCAAAAGAGAATCCCAGCTGTGATAAGCGTTGAGATGTTTCCATCTCGAATTGACGTCCAGGCACGTGCAAATCCTTCTTCTATGGAAAGTGCAAGGCTCTTGCCGCTCTTACGTTCTTCACGCATTCGCTCAAAGATAAGAATGTTTGCGTCCACCGCCATCCCTAAAGAAAGAATAAACCCCGCGATCCCCGCAAGCGTCAATGTTACGGAAAAGAGTTTAAAAAATGTAAGCAAAATCACCAGGTAGAGCCCGAGCGCAAATACGGCAAGGATGCCTTGGAGTCGATATATAAGCAGCATAAAGATGATCACAAGAATTGCCCCGACAAGTGCTGCGCTAATGCTTTTTTCAAGCGATTCCTTTCCTAGTGAAGCACCAACGGTCTGCTGGGAAAGCAGGGTAATGGGGACAGACACCGCCCCCGCATTGAGATTACGTGCGAGTGCTTTTGCTTCGTCCAGCGTAAAGCTCCCCGTGATTATTGCTCTTCCGCCCGATATCGGTTCATTCACGCGGGGAATGCTTATCGGAATCCCGTCAATGAAAATTGCAAGGGGCTTCTCTACATTTCGCTTAGTAATTTCATGAAAAAGCTCACTTCCCTCACTATCAAATTCTAGCGAAACCACGGGCTCTCCTGTCGTCGGATCAAATTGGACAGTTGCGCTATTTAAGTGTTCGCCTCCCGCAAGCTCGGTAGAAATAAAATCACCAAACGCAAGCTCGGCAATATCTTTTCCTGCCGCCTCACTGCTTACCTCTTTAAATTCGAGGAGTGGCGCTTCTCCAATCATTTGTATGGCTTGGGAGGTATCATGAACCCCGGCAAGCTCCACGATAAGCCTCCAGTCTTTTCCGCTCCGGTTGATTTGTATTATGGGTTCTGCAACGCCAAATATGTTTACGCGTCTTTCAATTACGTCCCGAAGCCCGTCCATGGCTCCTGCCTCATCCGAAACGCTCACTTGGGAAAAATCCGCCTGATAGACGAGATGCGTTCCTCCTTCAAGATCGAGGCCCAACCGGAAGTCGCTCCTCGGAATAAATCCAATTTGGTGAAGACGTAGACCTGTTACTATGCGAAACAAAAGCTCATCCATATGAAGAGGCTTGGAGCCTCTCAAGAAACTAAACGTTTCGTAATAATCAATTTTTCCGTTTACCCAGTCAACACCTTTGTTGTATGGCAAGGGCCAGCTATACGTACCTGCAATAAGCATCACGAAAAAAAGCGCAAGTATGGTAACTCGCACCCTTGCCATACCTCTCGCAAAAAAGACCATCCGGAATGGCCAGGTAATCACTCGTGCTATTTTTCCGAATAATGACATTATGGGTATGACCCCCCCATCTTATATCATACTCATCATTCCGTAAACCCCGTTAGAAGTATTGACGATAACGGCACAGTTTTATATCGAGGGTACTTGATTTTTGGGGTTCTTAAGAAATTTCCTGAAGACTTCTAACGGGGTAAAGAAGCCTGGGGTCCTAGAACCCTATGGATCCCATCGCTAGAAAAAGATGGGTTTCTTTTTATTTACACACTCATATGCATAAATATACATTCCCGCCGACCATGCCTGCTCTGTC
>JAHCSD010000131.1 GCA_018609185.1 Patescibacteria group bacterium | reverse complement strand
GGCCGAAAGAATAGATAAATCTTGGCCTTGTTTTTAAAATATCTCCTTGAATCGCACGTATCCCCTCTTTCCCTTCGAAAAAGCGTACCCGAGGCTTTGTCTCGGAGATATTAAAAAATGAGACAAGCTCGGGTAGAATTTTTTCAAGATTCTCTTCTCGCCTAGATTGTTCGGCTCGTTCACTTGCAACAAGGTCAAGTAATTTCTCGGGGCTTTCTGCAGAAAAATATCGCTTTTTTCCTTTCGTAAACGAACTCATAAGCCCTTTTTGCATGAGAGATTCTATCATGACATAACATGTGGGACGTTTTATTGCCGCACGTTCTGCAAGATGCATTACGGTGTCGGGTCCTGATTCAAGCGAAGCTAAATAGACTTTCGTTTCTCCCTCGGAAAGCCCGATATTTTCCAATTTGTTTTCTAATGTGGTGGTCATCATAGATAGTGTAGCACGAATACGGAAAAATAAGAAAAGCGATCACGCGAAGTGGTCGCTTTTACTTTCTTCTAGTTTATGGGTGGGAATATGCCGCCATAGAAATCGTGACAGTTATCACAAGGAGATACGAGCTTGGTCGGTACCTTCACACCATTACGAGTGATGTATGTATCGAGGGGCTCTGTTAGCTTGGCGCCACACTTGGGACATTTGGTAGGGATCTCCCCTCCTTCGTAAGAGGGACCTTCCCCATTCTCTTTTCCTGTCGTCTCCTCTGTAGACGAGGCGAGCCTCCCGTCCGAAGGGCGAGGCTCGTCTCTCTGAGGCGACGTTCTTTCGGGACGGGAAAGGTCTTCTTCAATCTCTCTTGCCAGTGTTGTGCTACGTGCCTCTTTTTCGAAAGATGGCTCGATATGGTCTCCTTCTTCGGATCCAGTAGGCTCTAGGATCTCATCAGGAAGGGGTTCGACAACGTCATCGCTTATGGACGGAGCATTAACTATCATACCGTCATCTATTGTTTCGACTTGAGTAGGTGCCCCGGTTTCTCCGGCCGAGTCAGGCTCGGCTTCGGCGGGAACCTTCTCGCTTCCCTGCTCCGTTACTTCTTCGGCTATCTCTTCAGTCTCATCTACAATCTCTTCTACCTGAGTCGAAGCTGACCCTAGAGCTTCAAGTCTCTCTTCTCGCTTTTCTTCTTTTCTCTGTATTCTTTTTTGTTTCTTTCTCTTTCGCGTTCTGTCTGACTTCGTCATTTGATGACCTCCGTGCTGAAATCGAATATATCTCGGACTAATCACATTTTAACATATATCTAATAAAAAGTCAAGGTTGACGATACCTAGTTTGATAATTTAAAATAAGATAGGTATTATAAGCATAAATTATGCCAGCCCAACAGGTAGAAAAACTTCCCCCTCAAAATATTGAAGCAGAACGGTCCCTTTTAGGGGCGCTCATGCTTAGTAAAAACGCTATTGTAAACGTAGCTGATTTCCTGGATTCTTCTGACTTTTACCGAAAAATCCATCAAGGTATTTATGAAGCAATGATTGATATATATGAACAGGGCGAGCCGATTGATGTCCTTACGATAAGTACGCGCCTACAGGAAAAAGGAATCCTTAAAGATGTTGGGGGGAAAGCATACCTTACCGAACTCATCAACACAGTGCCAACCGCCTCCCACGTTCTTCACTACGCAAAGATTGTCCACAAAAAGAAAGTGCTTCGCGATCTTATTGATGTCGCACATGCTATCACCCTTCTTGGGTATAATGAAGAAGAGGATGTTGATTCTCTGCTTGATGAAGCAGAAAGAAAGATTTTCAATGTCTCACAACGGTTTATAAAGCAGGAATTCCTGCCCGTAAAGTCA
>JAHCSD010000130.1 GCA_018609185.1 Patescibacteria group bacterium | reverse complement strand
CGGTATTGTATGACGCTACATCAAGATCCTCAACAAGAGAAGATTGCGCACGCGAACCTCGTAACTTAGTAAGCTCTTCCCGCAAATATGTTAACGCGGCTTCCATGTGTTCTTTTGGTTGTCTGGGTAAAACCTCCAATATGATGCAAATAATGCGAATCTTATTCCAATGATGCGAATTGCTAATGGTTCTATTTACGTATTCGCAATTGGTAGATTGGCATGAAATTAGTAGATTGGCATCTTACTTACTAAGTACGATGTAAATCCTTTCTGAGTTCGACGGGTCAATGAGGATTTGTGAAACATTTGAAACAGAGGGGATATTCTTAATCTGCCAGGACTTACCGCCATCAAGTGTCTTATACATTTTTCCTTCAACTCCCAAATACATAATATTCGAATTTGCAGGGTCAACGGCAAACGAACGAATAGGAAGCGATCCGCTCGGAATAATTGTTATAATTTCTTCAAACGTCTCCCCCGCATCCGACGATTCAAAAATACCTGCACCTGAAACCACGAACACGTGGGAGGGACTCGCAGGGTTAAGACTAAATGAGGTGAAGCTCCCCGAACCGCCCCGTGTAGGAAAAAAGTTGATTTCAGGAGGCCCGGTGGGCGTGGGCGCAGAGGGCAAGTCCAGATCAACCCACGAGACACCTTTATCAACGGACTTCGATACAAACCCGCCCGCGCGAATCACATATAGTTGAAGAGTATCTTGCGGATTAAGAATAATATCAAGCACGCCGCTCGAAAATTCCTCGACCGTCCTCCACGAATCTCCCTGGTCGCTGCTTTCAAGTAATAAACCGCTTGAAGTTCCGGTATATATAGTGTGGGGGTTATGCCGGTCTATGGCTACGGCATGCACCAGTTCGCCTTCAACCGCTGCTACATAAATCTCTTCAAAGTGTGAAGCCCGGTCAATAGATTTGAGAACCTGACCTCTCGTGCCCTGAGACACTGTTATGTAGACTTTATCCCGATTAGTCTCTTCAATAGCAATATCAAAGATCGTTGCATTCGGATGAAGCCCATTATTCTCATTTCCCAGCTGGCCCCATATGTCTCCGGAGTCTTCACTTCGATACATGCCATCTCCCTGGGTAATAAGATAAATTGTTTCGGGGTTCTTGGGTTCAAAAACGATATCAGTGACGGTCATACGCGCAAAATCCTTCTTTCTATCATCTTTTACTACCCCCTTTATTTCCCATGTTTCTCCCGCATCATCCGAGCGCAAAATGCCCTCAGTGGAACCTCCGGGACGCTTAAAAAGAGAAATGTCGAAAACCGAAGAAAGAATTGTGCTCATCACCACAATCCCAATAATGATAATAAAAACAAATACGACGATGTTGAAGGCAATTTTCATAGTTAGTTAAAACTGTAGCAATAGGGCTTCGAGTGCCAGCTTGGGGTTTATATTCGTGCTTGCAAGCAGCCGCCTGGTCTTCTGGATGCGCTTAAGAAGGAGGACGAGGGCGGAAGATGTAAGTGGTGATTTTTGTACTCGTTTACCCGAACTATAGACCGCGAGATCCTCGCACCCCGCTTCCTTCATCATGAAATCACGAAGCAATATCATCCACGCTTCAAGCGAGGCAACGGCTCTCTCCTCGGTTTTTAAGAGACGCTCGACAAAAGAAAATCTATCCTTATAGGTCCCGCCGATCACCTGTTGAAACTCGACAATATGTTTCAATACAGGATGTTCGTATTTTGCCTCTGCCATTTCTATCGCGAGCCCGGGTTTCCCAAAGGAATATCGCGCGTAATCTCGGGCTTCGGGTTCGGAAAGCCCCCTGGTGCGCATAAGATGCGCCTTGATTTCATATGAAGGAACAGACAGAAAC
>JAHCSD010000129.1 GCA_018609185.1 Patescibacteria group bacterium | reverse complement strand
TATGTTTACCGGACACGGAACAAGCCCTGCGCTATTTAGAGATGTAACGGTCTATAACCGAAAAGGAGTGAACTAATGTATGGGAGAGATAAGGTAAGCGAAATACTTGAACGAGCAACCAAAACACTCTCTCGTGAAGGACTTGAGGGTGAAGTGGTATGCAACGTTTCTGAAGAGCAGACCGTACGCTCTGCATGGGGCCAGATCCACCAGTCCCCCCTCGCCCGTTCGCTCGATATAACCATTTATGCGCGTAACGGCAAAAAAAGCGCCTCGGTTTCTTTCGGAGATTATAATACTAAAGCCATACGATCGAACGTAAAGCGGGTAAAAGATCTAGTTGCAGTCTCGCCGGAAAACCCGTATCTCAACGACCTCGCCCTCCAACCCAAAGTGCTTCCCGAGCTTTTTCTTCCTCCGATTGATGAAGAAACACTCGGGCACGCATGGGAGAAAAAGGCAATTGCATTAAGAGACGCTCAATTTGCCGCAGGTTCCATCCGCTGCGTTGCTTCAGGCAGGTTCTTTACCGGCCTCGCCGAAATTGGAGTTGCGAATACAAACGGGCTTCTTCGCTACAGCGCCTTTACCGGATCTGTCTTTTCTCTCGTAGTAACGGGTGAACATCATTTGTCTGCGCTTGCAACAGAGTCTCACACTCGCGTGGGAGGGATTTCCCCGGAGGCGGTAATCGCCGAAGTAATAGAGAAAGCTTCCCAGGCTCGAAACCTTCCGTTTTACGACCCATTTGCAAGCGGAAAGGGACCAGCTAAACAGTTCGACATTCTCTTACACCCCCATGCACTCGCAAGCTGGGCACAAGGGCTAAGCTATTACGGCTTCAACGGCCTTATGGTCCACGAAAAACAGAGTTTTTTGAGCGGAAAACTTGGCCAGATGATTACGGGAAAAAATATTTCATTGCGAGACGACTGGAAATACCCGGGATTCCCGGCTATGCCGTTTGACTTCGAGGGTGTCACCCGCATGCAAATCCCGTTTATCGAAAACGGACGCGTACGCGGGGCAGTTTATGACGGCTCTACCGCAAAGAAAGCCAACCTTACCCCAACCGGCCACTCTTTAAAAGGTTCCTGGGGATCCATCCCCCTCCATATTGTTTTTGAAGGCGGAAACACAACCGAAGAAGAACTCATTGCAAGCTGCGAGAAACCGACCATATACGTAACCTACTTCAACTACCCGGGAATGCCGGACAAACGGGAAGCAGTATTTACCGCAACAACCCGCCATGGCACGTTCCTTGTTGAAAATGGACGGTTTACGCATGTGCTGCCGCCGCTCCGGTTCAAAGAACAAACCGCAGAAGCATTCAAGCGGGTAGAGGGGCTCTCGCCGACAACCCTCGTTATTGAAGAAGAAAACTACGGTGATTTCTACCCCCAGAGCATTGCAGTTCCGTTTGCAAAAATTACCAACTGTACTTTTGTAGGAAGTAACAAATACAAATAGAAAAGTAAAAAAAAATACCTAAATTTATTTAGGTATTTTTTCATAACTTTTCCGAATACATGACACAACCAGGATTTATTTCTATAACTCCAACTTTCATTGAATGTGGATTTTAAAAGCCTTATTTGCGCTTTTTTTTGTTAGCCTTTGCTTCAAGCATAAGTCGCTTGATTTCAAGACGCTTTGGGGTTTTGTGAGAACGTGATTTTTTCTTCCTCCTCCCGGGCCCAGTATTTCTTTTTCCCATATAAACATTTTATGAATAAAGATTATTTGTTCCTCGACCTTAATAATATTATAAGCATAGATGTATTTTATAGCGTCTTTTATTTCTTTGGAATAAATGTAAGCGACAGAGAATTCACACAATGCCGCACATTTTTCGGGGTATGGCTTTCTCCGAGAAACACGTGTCCCAAATGCCCCCCACATGATGCACACGTTATCTCAGTTCGCGACCCATCC
>JAHCSD010000128.1 GCA_018609185.1 Patescibacteria group bacterium | reverse complement strand
ACATGGCGCCTGCAAACATTCCCAAGTTCATCCAAAGAAACCCTATAACAAAGTTTTGGTCGATGAATACCACCTTCTTGAGAACCCACGAAAGAGCAAACAGAAACCCGGAAAAGAATATAAATTGCAGCTCTCTTTTATTAAAATGAAGGCTTCGCCCCGTAATACGAAGGGATACCAGAACACCGCCTATAACCAGAAAGAAAAAAGCGAATACCTCGTTTATTCCCAGGTGTTCATCGACGAGAAAACGAGCAAGGATAAAAACAAATACCGCGACTGAAGCGCCGATTGCAGGAACAACTCGGCTCGCTTCTCCTTCCTTGACCGCATAGTAAAAACTAATTAACGCCCAGATAAAAAGAACACCTGAAAGAAGCGCAATCAGAATAATTATCAAGTCAACATCAACTAAAAGTTGAACCACCGTAAGAATACCGGTCGGAAACGGAAGCCCAAGGAAAAGCGGGCTTAAAAAAAGAATTATCAACGAACCCAAGATAGAAAATAGACCAACATAAAAAGCATACCCAATGGGGACAGGCAATGAACTTTTCAAAAGATAGCGATCGGTCAATTTAACGGCCGCAAACAGAAAATAGCCGATAAGGGCGATGGGGAGCCACATAGCTTTTACTTCGTAAAAGAAATCCTAAATTCGAATATCGAAACTCGAAACAATATCGAATGACCAAAATACAAAAATCAAAACACGGGTTTGAGACATTCGAACATTATGATTTTGAATTTGTTTCGGATTTCGGGTTTCGTGCTTCGGATTTTAATGCTTGGTTAACGATGATGGCGTTTTCTTTACATATCTTACTATACGCATATGCACTCGGTCTAATGGTTCTCTTTTGTGTCTTGAAATTAACTTCAACGAGTCCAAATTTGGGACCAAAACCCTGCGCCCATTCAAAATTATCAAGAAGTGACCAGTGGAGATACCCTTTGACATTAACTCTTTCTCTAGTGATCGCTTTGTGAATATACTTGAGATGATCTACAATATACTTTTCTCGTTTTTGATCTTTTTTATCGGCAATACCATTTTCTACAATATAGATAGGAACTCGATACTTTTTTAGCTTTTTGAGAATCTCATATATCCCTTCGGGATATATCTCCCACCCCATGTCAGTAAGATCTCCCGAAGGTTTTTCTTCTATAAAAAATTTTTGAGGCTTGGTAATACTGAATTTGACTTTTACCGAACGATAATAATTAAGGCCGATAAAATCTTGGTGTCCTTTAATCTTATCAAGATAGTCAAAATCAAAAGACTCCATAGTGCGCACTACTCGTTTATCTAAAAATGATCTCTCGCGAACGGGGAGATAGTAAACAAAATGCTTTGCAACGCCCACTCTCAGCGTTTTAGAAATCTGCTTAATGAGCATGAAGGACTCGCGATGCGCTTTCACAAAATTTTCTCGCACACGTCTCGCACTTCTTAAGCTCTTCTTACCGGGCGGCCAAGCCGCTTTAAGGTATTGCTCTCCCACATACACGAGGGGTTCGTTAAGGGTCAGCCAGAACTTGGCCAGATCCTGATATTGATTTACTATAAATTCCACATAACGCGTGAAATGCTTAATGGTTCTCTTATTCTCCCATCCGCCTTTCTCGGAAACCCACAAGGGCAGCATAAAGTGCCATAAGCTAACAAATGGCTCAATATTCCTCTTTCGGAGAGCTTCGAGAACTTCTCTATAGTGCTCTACTGCCTTGAAATTCCACTTCCCTTCTTCCGGCTCAATCCGTGCCCATTCTATGGAAAACCGATGTGCGTTTTGATTAAGCTTCTTTACTAAATCGAAATCTTCCCGGAAACGATTGTAGTGGTCGCACGCAGCACCCGCCGAAGGAACTTTTTTCTCGCGCGCGGCTTGAGCCCAATCATTATTGGTGATCCCCCCCTCAACCTGATAGGAAGAAGTCGCACTGCCCCAGTAAAATCCTTTTGGGAATTTTAATATTCGCTGTTTCA
>JAHCSD010000127.1 GCA_018609185.1 Patescibacteria group bacterium | reverse complement strand
GGGTGCTCACTATTGCAAGTCAATCGAGCGTCGCTCTCGCTCCGCTCGAGCTTGCTCTCTTGAGCAATAGTGGCATGCCTGTAGTTTTTGAAGAAAAAAGAAGACGACAACGGTTATTACTGGGAATTTTCCTTATACTTTTGATTGTGGGCCTTTTTATAGGATATCGTGAGTTCTTCCGGATTGATGGAGAAAGAGTACTCTCGCCCCCTGCGGATTCTGACCAGATCCCCAAGAAACCATCTGTGGTTACCACCATTTCGAATCTGGAGGAATTACTGGGCATTCAGCTCTCGAGAAGCATTTTTGAGGATCCTGATTTTGGTTCCCTTGAAATAAACGGGGTTCTTCCTATTGTGGTGAACGAGGAAGAATTAGGGCGAGATAATCCCTTTTTACCATTTGAACTGTAAGGGTAATTTAATTTATGCCTAAACCAACAAACCTACTCAATCTCCTGTTTGAAGAAAAGAAAATTACCAGCGCAGAACGTGCGCGTATTCAAAATGCGGTCCGTACGGGGAGGGACGAAGAAGATGCTCTTTTTGATATACCCGGGGTGAAAGAAAGAGACATCCTTGCAGCAAAGGCAAGGACATTTGGGCTTCCGGCGGTTAAGGTTGATATAAAAAAGATTGACCATCAGTTGTTTCGTGACGTAACCGAGGAAGCGGTAAAGCAATATGGTATAATCCCTCTTGCGAAGCGTCAGGGGTTTTTCGAATTTGGACTTTTACATCCCGGGGATCTTCAGGCGCAAAAGGCCGCAAAATTTGTTGCCTCCGAAGAAGGGTTGATGCCAAGGTTTTATGTCATCAGCAAACGAGATTTTGATGCCATCACCAAGCAGTACCGGGATTTACGGGGGGAGGTGAAGGCCGCTCTTGGCGAGCTTGAAGCGGAACTGGGAGAGAAGAAGAAAAAAGGCAAAAAATCGGCGTTCGAAGAGGATGCCCAGAAAATTTCTGAAGAGGCGCCTACCACAAAAGTCGTTTCGGTAGTGTTAAGAAATGCCGTTGAGGGGAGGGCATCTGATATTCATATTGAGCCCACAACGGAACACCTCAAAGTACGTTTTCGCGTTGATGGAGCCCTTTTTACTAGTTTCGTTCTTCCTTCTCACGTTCATGGTTCCGTGGTATCACGGATCAAAATATTAGCCAATCTTAAGATTGACGAGACGAGAATTCCGCAAGATGGCAGATTCCGGACCAAAATCAACAATAAAGATATTGATTTCCGCGTCTCGACATTTCCCACTACAGAAGGGGAAAAGGTGGTGATGAGGATTCTTGATCCAAGTTCGGGGCTTATGGCGTTGCCCGAGCTTGGGGTACGAGGGCGAAACCTTGAGGTGATTACACGTTCGACCGCAAAGCCATTCGGGATGATTCTGATTAGTGGTCCTACGGGTTCGGGTAAAACAACAACTCTTTACACTATTCTTCAGCTTTTAAATAAAGAAGAAGTAAACGTGATGAGCCTTGAGGACCCCGTTGAGTATTATATCGACGGGATCAATCAATCTCAGGTAAAACCTGAAATTGGGTATGATTTTGCCAGCGGTCTAAGGCATATGGTGCGCCAAGATCCGGACATCATTATGGTGGGCGAGATTCGCGACAAAGAAACGTCGGCCCTTGCAACGCACGCGGCACTCACCGGACACGTGGTTCTCTCAACCATTCATACGAATAACGCAGTCGGCATTATTCCCAGGCTCATCGACATGGATGTTGACCCGTATTTAATTCCTCCGTCACTTTCTCTTGGGGTTGCCCAGCGTCTTGTGCGACGTCTATGCAGTCACTGTAAACGAAAGGTCAAGGCGAGCCATGTCGCGCTTGAGATTATCGCAAGCGAGCTTAATGCGCTTCCCGAACAATACCGGAACGATACTCCATCGCTCTCCTCTCTAGAAATTTATGAGGCGGTGGGCTGTAAAGAATGCCTGCACAAAGGATATTTAGGAAGAATCGCCCTCTTTGAAGCATTTGAGATGACTCCTTCGCTTGAGAAAATTATTGTGACGAATCCCACCGAGGGAAACATAGAAGAAGAGGTCGGGAACCAGGGGATGGTCACAATAAAACAAGACGGGATTTTAAAGGTGCTCAAAAGATCGGAAGAG
>JAHCSD010000126.1 GCA_018609185.1 Patescibacteria group bacterium | reverse complement strand
GGAAGCTTCTCTCACAAATGCGTCATAGGAATCCGGGTCAGTGAAAAAGAGCCCTCTGATATCTTCCGGAGTACAAGGCTGGTTTGGGTCATTGTCGTGAAGAGCGCAGGACTCGCTTGGGTTGTCCTGAAAGTTGAAAAGAATGACCGCGGTTTTCTGCTCCCCCATTGCATCGGGTTGTGCTTCTTCTAAAACCTCGAAGGTATTTCTCGTGGTGAAAGCAATTTTGTCGTCAATTTGGACACCGGAAACCCGAACACGACTTCCGGATATTGGGAACGGAAAAGAATCTTGGGTAAACAAAGAAAAACGACTATTCCCTGAATAAAGGCTAAGTAGATTTTTGCTGCCTGTAAACCCAATGGTATCAAAGTGGGTAACGTCGAGGATGCCTTCATGGACGACGTATTTTTCTACAAATGCCTGTATGTCTTGGGGAAGGGAAAAACGCTCTTTAGAAGAAAGCGCAAGGTCAAGAACCTGTTGAGGATCCTGTTCAATGAGCGCGAGGAGTTTTTGCTTCCTGGTTTTCGCTATATCTTTGAGTTGTTTTGCCAGTTCTGCTTTTTGTTTTCCTTTGGCTTGTTTCCATTCCTCGGTTTTGATGAGGAGCTGGATGGTGAGATCATCTACCGAAAAGGTTTGAAGTTCTTGAGATGAAATGAGTTTTTGTTGTGAAACCTGCGTCACCACGTGCCCGTTTCCCAAGATTAAAATACCAATGCCTGCGGTAAGAATACTTACTACCACAAACAACATCCACGAAGGATGTTTGGTTTTAAAGAGATGGGTTTTGAGGTTTTGAAACATGGATGGTTGTACTTTTATTATACCATATTTACGCGGAGAACAAAAATTAGAGCTAGTTTAATCCTGTTTCATTCTGCTGCCGCAGTATGAACAAAGTTCTTCTTTGGGATTCCTTCTTTTCAAACAAAACGGGCAAAGGCTTAGTTTCTTGATAACCGCGTAGGTCACCTGATTTTTGGCAAGAATACTTTCAAATTCAGGCCGTTCAGAAAAAAGAGGAGGGCGAATCATCTCATATTTCCCCTCTACAATATAAGACTCAAGGTTCTTACGATCGCGGTACCACTTCATCATAAATAGAAGTGAAAGAATCACGATAATAATTGAGTAGAACCCGATATTAATCAAAAGGAAAAAGTTGAAAAGTCCGTGAATGAGAATCGCAAGAATAAGACCGTTCCGTATGAACCTTCCCCGGTAAAGCCGGTGGAAATGGGAAAGTCCCACATAGTATCCGAGTACTCCCGTATACAAGGAGTGACCAAGCGTTGCTACAAAGAAACGAAGGGAAAATACTTTGAGCAGCGTTGTAGTTTCGCCAGAAATGAGATGTGGGAAAAAGTAAAGGCCGTTCTCAAGAACCGCAAATCCCAGACCAACCACAATTCCAAATTTAATACCGTCAATGATTTGATTGAGGTGTTTGGGAAATTTTTTAATAACAATATATAAAAGGAAAAACTTGAGTAATTCTTCGACAGGAGCGATAAACAAAAATATAAAAATGGCGAGTACCCCTAGCGTGGCCGGACTTTCTGGAGGCTCAAGAAAAAAGTACTGGTTTAATATTGAGAGAATGTTTTCTGGCAAGAACGATATCCCAAATCGTTCGATAAGGCCAGCCGCAATTGCGGCTCCGATACCTCCTACAAAAAGGAGAGTGAGGATCCCACGAGACGTTGTAAATTGAGGAGAATAGATGAAATAAAAGAACAACCAAAAAAGGCTTGGGATAAAACTTAAAACTATAAGTAATAATAGTGTTGGTACATCTAGCTGCATAAATTATTCTCTTTGGTAGTATATCACAGATTCTTAACCGCCCATAAATCAAAAACCCCCTATCTTCATAAGGGATTTTTGATATAGTGTCGAATCGTGAACTATCGTACTGCTTCTTTGAGCGCTTTTCCTGCCTTGAATTTTGCAACTTTCATTGCAGGAATTTGGAGCTTTTCACCGGTCTTTGGGTTTACTCCCGCGCGTGCCGCCCGATGGCTTATGGAAAAGATTCCAAAACCGGGTAATGCAACCTTGTCGCCTCCGGTCAGCGCCTTGGTTACTTCATCAACAAAGGCAGCTAACATCTCGCCGGCAACTGCCTTTGAGACGCCTGTCTTGGACGCTAC
>JAHCSD010000125.1 GCA_018609185.1 Patescibacteria group bacterium | reverse complement strand
CTTCGTAATGAAGAAGGAGGTATTCAATTGTTGAACCGCGCTTATAAAAAACCACGGCTCCAGCAGATTTTTCTGTAGGCATATAATTTGACTATTGATGTATTTTTTCTATGATATATATAAGGGCTCGGGATTCTGTTCGAATCCCAGGCTCTTAAGGTTAATTTCGATCTTTTAAAACTTGGGAGGTGGTTCACGTGGCAGGAAGAATCATCAAGGAAATTGTGACGTTTCCTGTTTTTCTTCTCGTAGTTATCATGACTCCTATTCTGGCAATAGGGATAAAAAGCTTCAATAACGAATTAAAAGAAAATCATAAAAAAGTCCTTTCGGCGCTCCAAAAAGAAAAAGAGTTGAAGCGATTGCTGGACTACGCTTTGACTCTTGGCATCAAATTCTCCATTCACAATAAAAAGTTAAAAAATCTCATGATGTGGTATGTACTCCATAACTCGCCACGGCCCAAAGGAACGACGTTGCTTGCAAGATACGTTGACTTTCTCAGTACGTTTGATGAAACAATCAAACAGCCTGTTGTGTATGTCCACATGGACAGGAAGAATAATCTCCTACCGCCAGACAAAATGCAGCTCTTTAAGTTCCTCTCTCACGAACTTGGACACATAAGAAACGGGAACACCAAACTGGACCGATGCTCAAGTAAACGACGAAATCCCTGCTTTAGAGATGAGCTTTTTGCAACGCTTGAAGGAGAACAAATTCTGAAAGAGCTTGGGTATGATTTTGATTATCCTGCTCTGAGAAGACGGTGGGCAGAAGACGAAATACGCTCTATCCGCTGCATTGCTTGCGTAGAAGATGAACAATGTAGAACGGCCTTGGACGACCTCCTTACTATAACTCAAAAAGATAACGCATATACCCTTAATCTTGAGAAGCTCCTTCGTTTCGAGCATCATACATAAGCCCCTTAAGGCTCTAGGACTCGAACAGAATCAATTTAGCGGAGTGCATTCAGGTAAGATTCGAGGAATGAAGAGTGATGCGTACCCTTGCGGTACGTGAGCGACGAGAAACGAAGAAGCTTGTCGCAGAAAGCGCCCGCGCGAAGCGAGAAGCTAAAAAATGACCGATTTCTTCGTTGCTTCTCCTCGAAGTAGCCTCCGCTACTCCTTCGTCGCAGCACCTTTGAAATCGTCTCATTTTTTAGCTTCTAAAGTTGATTTTGTTAGAGCCCTAGAACCCTAGGGCTTTTTATATACGATAGCATCTTCTTAAGCGGCCACGCATTTATCACATCTTTCTTTTCAGTCCACCCTCTTCTCGCTTGGGCAATTCCATATTCTAAATATTGTATATGAAGTGTGCTATGCGCGTCAGAATCAATCGCGAGCTTAACACCAGCTTCCGCACATTTTCGAATATGCTCATCTTTCAAATCAAGCCGGTCAGGAAAGGCATTGGCTTCCAGTACGGTTCCCGTTTTTTTCGCAACTCGGATGACTTCGTCCATATCCAGTTCGTATGCCTTTCTTCTGTTAATTATGCGGCCTGTCGGATGAAATAAAATATCCACATGTGGATTTTTTATTGCACGGATAATTCGTTTGGTCATCTCGCTCCTCGAAAGATTAAAATGCGAGTGGACCGAGGCCCCCACCACGTCAAGTTGTGCTAATACCTCGTCTTTGATGTCAAGCGTTCCATCTTTTAAAATATTAACTTCCGCACCTTTTAATATCTTGAATTTCTGGTTCTTGAATTTCTGGTTTAACTTATCAATATATTTCATTTGCCGCAACAGTTTTTTTTCGTCTGAACCTCCTGTCATAGCAAGAGATTTAGTGTGGTCGGTAATCACGATGTATTCTAGTCCTTCGCGTATCGCAGCTATTGCCATCTCTTCAATGGAATTTGCCCCATCGGTCCAATCGGTCTGAATTTGGAGATCGCCTCTTAAATCATTGTAATCAACAAGTTTTGGAAGTTTGTGGTTTCGGGCGACTTCGATTTCCCCTGTGTTTGTTCTTAGTTCGGGAGGAATCAAGTCGAGACCCAGTACCTTGTATACTTCCTTCTCGGTGCGACCCGCAATCTGCTTCTTTCCCTTATAGACACCGTACTCATTTAATTTATAACCTTTTTTAATCGCGATCTCGCGGAGCGCCACATTGTGGTCAATGTTCCCCGTAAAATACTGCATTGCTGCCCCATATGATCCA
>JAHCSD010000124.1 GCA_018609185.1 Patescibacteria group bacterium | reverse complement strand
GGTGAGTGTAGCAGGAAGAAGCATAATCCAAAATGAAGTATGAAGTATGAAGTATGAAGTATGAAGAAACGAAATTTGTCCCCGTTTTTTAATGTTTCGCCAAATTGAGACAAGTAATTCTTTTAGTGAAATAAAAAATCCAAACAGAAACAGGATTCCGACGGGGAGGAATAATTGGGGGCTTCCCGCGAGATTATGCCGCCAGTTCATATCTCCCTTGATATGAAACATTCCTAATGTTTTCACATTACTTATCAAAAATTCTTTTGCCGGGTTTTCTTTACTGAAAATAAAGACCCCGCTTGCGCGTGAGGAGAAGTTCTCGGGACTCGCGAGGAAATAAAACATCAAAGGGAGAGCAACGAGAATAATTACAGCACCCAGGGCGTTCCATTTCCACCATCCGTCCCGAAGATACCATTGTTTGAAATTGTTTCGTCCAAGCAGTTTTGGCCGTTTATTGACGAGATACCTCAAGAATTCAAAGACAAAGACAGCACCCAGAATAAGAACGGCCATTCTAAACGAGGTATAGGTATAGAACCCCAGGCCGATTGTTACGCCCGCTATAATAAAATTAAGAATCCTTTTGTCTTTCATTGCTCTTGTGAGAAACAACAAAGAAAGTGTGAGAATGAATGGAAGGAGAATAGCTCGAAACCCAATACGGCTGAAGTTAATATGCCAGAAGGAGCTTGCGATGAAAAAACTCGACGCGAGCGCAACAATTTTTGCTTTATTTTTTTCGTCAAATAATTCTCGCGTGAAGAAGTAGACTACAGCTACGGTCGCGATCCCGATTACGGCTCCCACTATACGAAATTGAACAATGCCAATCCCGAAAAACTTGAAGACAAGTGCGACAAGCCATATATAGAGTCCTTCTCTTCCGTTGTTGTCTTGATAAAACACGCGGTATTCACCCGTTTCCATCGTATGTATTGCATCCAGCGCATTTACCGCTTCGTCACTGTAGAGCCCCGGGGGGATAGAATCCAGTTGCCACAACCTAAAAAATCCTGCGAGAATCAAAATTCCTACAAGTATCAAGATATGCCAATTTTTAATAAAAAAAGTCCTCACAGGAGTATTTTACCACAAAATTGAGAGAGGTTCGACCTCCTTATATTGAGTAGGTATGCTATAATAGAACCAATGGTGCAGTTCAAAAAATCAGACCTTATATCAATTGTTGTTTTGGGCGAAATTGTAGCCTGGTTTTTATATAGTGTGTTGCGCAACCTTGGGCTTGTTCATAAAATCAATGAACTTGTTCCTACGACTCTTCCCATTGTGTTTATTCTTGTTTTGTTTACCCCTGTTTTAGCTCTTGTTTCTTTGTATGTTCTGTATGTCTTGAGCAAAAAGTTGCCGATTCTTTTTCAAGTCGGCAAATTTGTTGCCGTGGGGGTTGCGAATACCGCAGTGGACTTCGGAGTTTTGAACTTACTTATCCTGGTTACGTCTGTTGCCAGCGGCCCCTTATTTTCAGTTTTTAAGGGAGGTTCATTCATTGTTGCGGTAATTCACAGCTATTTCTGGAATAAGTTTTGGACGTTTCGGAAAAAAGAAACAGATTTTGCTTCCCGTGAGCTTCTCCAGTTTTTTGTAGTAAGCTTTATTGGGCTTTTAATTAACGTGGGTATTGCGACATTTGTCGTAAATATCATTGGTCCGCAGTTTGGAGCTTCTCAAAAAATTTGGGCAAACATGGGCGCGATTAGCGCAACCTTTTTCTCGATGATGTGGAATTTCCTTGGGTATAAGTTTATCGTATTTAGAAAAGTAGAAGCAGATTTACGCTGATCAAAACGCAGATTACCGCTGATAATTACTGGAAGTCGGACCTCCCCAAGGAAGTCCGACTTCCTTATATTATATTGAAGTATAAAAAAGTGCGCACTTTTATTTTTCTAAAAATGTGTTACGATTGATGAAGTGGTAAGCGAATAATCATGCCAAATTTAGTCTTATATCGCAAATACAGACCCAAAACCTTTGCGGAGGTCGTGGGGCAGGATCATGTGGTGCGTACCCTCATGAACGCGTTAGAGGCGGGTGACGTTGCGCATGCGTATTTGTTTAATGGGCCGCGAGGGACAGGGAAGACGACGGTCGCAAGACTCCTCGCAAAAGCAGTAAATTGCGAATCACAGAAAATAGCCGAGCCCTGCAACGCCTGTAAAAATTGCGAAGATATACTGTCTTCTCGCGCAATGGACATTATAGAGATTGATGCGGCGTCAAACCGGGGGATTGATGAGGTGCGGGAACTCAAAGAAGTGATTAGGTCCAGTCCTATCCAGTTGCCTTACAAGGTATTCATTATTGACGAAGTAA
>JAHCSD010000123.1 GCA_018609185.1 Patescibacteria group bacterium | reverse complement strand
TAACGGGGACGTACTTGACTACCAAGATGCGGTAGAGGATTTACTCGTCAGAGAAGCGAAAGAAGAAGCCGGTATAGAAATTGCGAGAGATCTGAAATATATAAACAGCGTTGCATTTGTGAGGCCCGATGAAATCCCCGTCATATTAGTGAAATTTGCCGCAAAATATGTCTCCGGGGAAGTACAACTCGAGGAAGATGCGTTTGTGGACCATGCGTGGGTGAACGAAGAAGAAGTAAAAAATTACGAATGCATAAAAGGAATTCCAGAAGAAGTGGAAGCGACGATAAAATTATTTAATGGGCTCTAGGGCTCGAACAGAATCAACTTTAGAAGCTAAAAAATGAGACGATTTCGAAGGTGCTGCGACAAAGGAGTAGCAGAAGGCTACCTCAAAGAGAAGCAACGAAGGAATCGGCCATTTTTTAGCTTCCCTGCGGGCGGATGCATTCAGGAAAGATTCTTCGTTACTCCTCGCTCACGTACCGCAGGGGGTACGCATCGGCTCCTGGCGCCTCGAGTCTTGCCTGAATGCACTCCGCTAAATTGATTCTGTTCGGGTCCTAGAGCCCTAACTATGGAAATAATTCTCGGTTCAGAGTCAAAAGGAAGAAAACGCGTACTTGAAGATATGGGATATACGTTTGAAGTAATGTATGCTCGTATTGACGAGAAAGCCATACGACTGCCCGATCCCAAAGAATTGACTCTGGCGCTCGCACGCGCCAAATCAGATGCGATTCATCCGCGGATAAAAGAACCGGTCCTTCTCATCACGTCAGACCAGGTAGTGGTATGTGACGGAGTCGTGCGAGAGAAGCCGGAAAACGAGAAACAAGCAAGAGAATTCTTACAAAGTTATGCGGAGTATCCCGCCGAGACGGTTACTGCGGTTCTCGTCATGAACACGAAAACAGGAAGACGAGCAGAAGGAGTTGATATCGCAAAGGTGTGGTTTCGTCCTATACCCAAACACATTATAGAAAAAGCGATATATAATAAAGACATTCGAAATTGCGCAGGAGGGTTTTCAATTATTGATCCACTTCTTAAAAAATATATTCTTCGCATTGAGGGAGAAAGAGAGAGCGTTATTGGGCTTCCGAAAAAATTAGCCAAGGAATTAATGCATCAAATATATGAGTAAAAGCGTTCAAGATAATTTAGTTGAAACCGCATACGAGGAAGCAACCCGCGTGCTGAAAAATTGCGCACATACTCTTGGTATGAAAGCTTCTGTCGGGATGGACGCGTATCACCAAGTGTGGGCGCGGGACAGCATGATAACGCTTTTGGGCGCTTGTTTTGCGCGAGATAAAAAGATAGACCGGGCGCTTCGCGCGAGCATCGATACATTGAGAAAGAACCAAACGCCGCTTGGGATCATTCCTAATAACGTGGATGTTAAGACCGGAAAACCAAATTTCCAGGCGTATGCAGATGGAGGACTTTGGTTTGTGATTGGGAACGCCATATACTTTGAAAATACACGAGACCGTGCGTTCTTAAAGAAAAATTACCCCGCCATTAAAAGAACACTCGAATGGTATCAATATCAGGATGTTCATAATACCAGTCTTCTATCAATTCAAGAGGCGTCCGATTGGGAAGACTTGTTTGCCGTTCGCGGAAGGGGGTTATATGTAAATGTGCTTTACCATTTTGCGTTGAGGAAAGCATCTCGTATCGCGCGACATCTCAATGACAATACACAACAAACGTTTTATATTCGGCTTGCGCGAAAAGTGCGAGCTGAGATCAATACGCGTTTATGGTATACGAAAACGAAAAACATGCATACCATAATCGAAACCGGATTCGGAACCGAAGAATCTCTCAATCATTCACGTAACACATTCGAGGGCAAGCGAAAATGGGAGCGTTTTATGAAGAAAATTCTCAGGAAAGATTCCTATTATCTTCCTTATATTACATTTCGTATATTTGGAGAGTGGTTTGATTCGTTTGGGAACCTATTGGCTATTTTGAGTGGCGTAGCGGATAAAACCAAGGCGAAACAAATTTTAGCTTTTGTTGAAAAATATAATGTAGCGCTTCCCTATCCGATAAAAGCAATTTATCCTCCTATATTCCCCGAAAAAAAAGATTGGCGGTATTACTATACCTATAGCGACCTTAATCATCCTCATCAGTATCACAATGGGGGCATTTGGCCGTTTCTTGGGGGGTTTTACGTTGCGGCACTCATAAAAGTGGGGAAATACCAGAAGGCCGAAAAAGCATTGCTTTCTCTTGCGCTTCTCAATAAAAAAGGAAAAGACCATCCGTGGGAATTCAATGAATGTTTTCACGGAAAAAGCGGAAAACCGATAGGTATGACAGAGCAAGCGTGGTCCGCGGGAATGTATATTTATGCATATGAGTGTGTAAATAAAAAGAAACCCATCTTTTTCTAGCGATGGGATCCCTAGGGCTCTAGAGCTTCAGGCTTCTTT
>JAHCSD010000122.1 GCA_018609185.1 Patescibacteria group bacterium | reverse complement strand
TTCTTGATTCATGAATCAACGTTCACTATCGCTTAAAGTTGATTTCTGTCGAGCGTATGATCTTTGGAGGTTTTGAAAACCTCTTTTTGATTAATAGGAGAGCACCCGCCGGAATTACTTTCCAGCCGAGAATCTCAAACAGTTTGTCCCTGATTTCTTTGGATGCGGCTTTACTATCTACCCCCGCAGTTTTTGCGGCTTCGGAACCAATTTCTTGGTATTTTTCCATTTGATAGTGTCCAGGCATGTTATATTCCATGATAGCCCTCATAGCCGCAGGCCAACCACCCGGATCGTACTCTAGATGGAGCTTGAGCGCTTTATACATATATTGGTGATGCCGCGCCTCATCCCCCGCGAGTTGTTTCAAGATTTTTTTTACAATAGGGTCTTCGACTCGATTTGCCAACGAGTGATAAAAAATCTCAGTGCTTTTTTCCTGGATCATCGTGTTCGTGAGTGGGTAAATCTCGTTCTTGAGCGGTCCAAAAGGACTTTCGATCCTTCCAATTTCTTCCCAGTTCCGGGTGCTGCGTATTTTGTCTACATCAAACTCAAGCTTTCTTTCGGGAACGCCCAAGGCTAGAAGAGCGGACCTCAAGACCCTAAAATGGAGGAGCTCTTCTCGCGCCCAAATAATGGTGAATTCATCTGAGGGAGCGCGGAACCGTCTCATATGTAGCAACATTTCGGTATACACCGGGATAAAGCTTTCAACGAGCATTGCCATATATATGGCGTCTATCTGTTTCTCTGTTACACCTGCGCGGTCGATTCTTCCAAAATCAGTGTCTTTGTGAGTGAAATAGCCGCTGCGTTTTTCGTTTTTTTCAAAATACTCATCAGTGTGAGCTGCCATGTCTCCTCTAAGGGACATTGTTTTGCCTCCTTTACTCTATTAAAGAACTGTCCTGAAAATTGTTTTTAGTATTCCAGATCGGTTTCATAAAGTCAAGCATCTCGGAGTGGTTTTCCGGGCAGTAGTGCCATGTCATCAAGTCGAGGGACTTGGCTGTTTCAATATTTTCCTCGAGGTCATCAACAAAGAGGGTTTGTTCGGGCCCCACCTCTGCTTTTTTGAGGCATACTTCGAAGATACGAGGATCGGGCTTGGCAAGACGCAAGCGGTAGGAGAGAAAAAGCCCGTCGAAGATGCGGAAAATGGGCTGCTCTCGGTAATAGTTCCACGCGACCACATTAATGTTAGAGAGAAGATAGAGTTTATTCCCCCCCTCCTTCCATTCTTTGAGAAACTCGAAATATTTTTCGTTTGGCATACTGATCACATCCCAAATTTCTATGAATTCAGTCGGGGTAATGCCTAATTCTCGAGCCCGCATCTCTAAATATATTTTTCCGCTTATCCTTCCTTTGTGCGAGGGTCGTACCACCTCGCTTTTATCCCAATGAATAAGGAGTTCGCTTGGATTTTTTGTAGTACGTTTTGAGACCTCAGTTACAAATCTGTCTTGATCGAAAAGAAACATTACACCACCCAGATCGGTAAAGAGCGTGTCTATCATGGATGTACCTCCTTTGAATTGTGAAAGAACTATTTACATTGAGTCCTCCGATAAACTCAGGGTGAACTGAGTCGAAGTGTGCGCCCACCAGGATTCGAACCTGGGACCGTTTGCTTAAGAGGCAACTGCTCTACCAAGCTGAGCTATGGGCGCCAGAAACTACAAATAGTTGCACATGAAACATATGTTTCATGTGCAACTATTTCTTCCAATCCTCAACAACAAACCGTTTCCGTCTCTTGTCTATTTTTACAACAACCTTTTGCTTGCTTTGCCAGCCGAAAAGCCTGATAGCTTCGATAGGCAGTATCACCGTATAGCTTTGTCCGCGGCCAGTCTTGGTAATTTTTCTGATATATCGGTTTTCGAGTCTTCTTCTTGCCATAATTTTTACTCTTGGATTTACTCTTGGATTAATCCAAGAGTTTTCTTTTTGGTAGCATATTATTTTGTTTGGTGCAAATCGAGGCTTGCCCGGTGCCACAACTTCGAAATAGAACAGTTCGTTCGTCTCCATGTATTTTCCCATTGAACTTATTCTTTCCGTCTTCTATAGACATGCCTTGGGCTATTAAACGAGTTGGCGTATTCGAAGTTGTGGCACCGGGCTTGCAATTTTTGCTGGTTGTGCTATACTCAGCTCTTGGGTTCTAGGACCCGAACAGAATCAACTTTAGAAGCTAAAAAATGAGACGATTTCGAAGGTACTGCGACGAAGGAGTAGCGGAGGCTACTTCAAGGAGAAGCAACGAAGGAATCGGCCATTTTTTAGCTTCTCGCTTCGCGCGGGCGCCTTCTGCGACAAGCTTCTTCGTTACTCCTCATTCACGTACCGCAAGGGTACGCATCGGCTCCTGGCGCCTCGCTTCAGACCTGAATGCACTCCGCTAAATTGATTCTGTTCGAGTCCTAGAGCCCTAGTTCTTTTATCGGTACACGGAGGTCCATCATGGCGTCTCCGCATCCTAGCTAT
>JAHCSD010000013.1 GCA_018609185.1 Patescibacteria group bacterium | reverse complement strand
TTCCATTATTTTACAAATAGACGGCCGTACGTTCGGGGCAACTTCAACCAAATCTAGCCCTCGCTCTTTCGCCATTTCAAGTGCTTTATACGTATCAACGATCCCTGCTTGTTTTCCATTTTCATCAATGAGTTGAATTTGCGGGATCCGTATTTGATTGTTTACGCGTAGATATTTTGGAATGGTTGTTAGTGGTTAAATGTTTATAACCCAGTCTTTTAAGAGTTGGACCAAGCTGGACTTTTAGTTGGGCACGACCGTTCCCGCCTTTCAGATACTTCTCTCGTTGTTTTGCCTCAGCCCAATAGAGGTATGCCTCATAGTAAATCAAAAGGAGCGGGCGACGGAACATAGTTGCGCGTACCTTTCCGAGTTTATGTTCTTTAATCCGCCTTTCTAAATCGTTGGTATACCCAATATAGAGCTCGTGGTCCTTTTTACTGAATAAAACGTAGACGTAATACATAAGGTGTGAAGCTGAGCTTCACTCATTTTTATTACATTAAGGACCGAGCTCAGCTCGGTGGAGATGGCGGGAGTCGAACCCGCGTGTAGGAAGTTGTCTTAAAATGTTTCTACGTGCTTAGTCTATTTAGTTGAGTTCAAATCTTAATCTTAAAACAGACAAAATAATTAAGATTCTATCTTTGTAAGTATTCGGAAATGTGTCCAAAGATAAACATTTTTCCTATCTCGATAATATGACACCCGAGATTTGCCTATCGAGAATCAGCAATTCGGATGGACTATAGTTTTTAGGCTACAGCCATGGCAGGAGCATAATTGCTCTTGCCTTGAAATAAGTTTGCACTTATTGGATGACCGAAAGATTAACGAGATTACAGTCTTACTCGGCATGCACATTTTGAAACGTACTCCTATCGAAGCCTAGCATCCCCGTCCTTCGCTAAAGCTATCCGTCGCTACTCCGTAGCTATGGAATAGCGTAGGATAGCTTCGGAACGGCAAGCCGCGAATTGCGCTCATGACATTTCTCCCTTTATCGCACGTTCTATCTTTCGTTTATCCTCTCGTTTCTTGATTAATTCTCGTTTGTCTATCTTTCGTTTTCCTCTGCCGATTCCGAATTCAAGCTTAATTTTGCCTTTCTTATTATACACCCGAATGGGTACCAAAGTCAATCCCTTCATTTTTCCTTTCCCTAAGAGATATTTTAGTTCTTTTTTGTGAAGAAGTAATTTGCGAGACCTTGTAGGCTCATAATCCTCCGGTGTATTTTTGGGCTGGTAAGGTGAGATCAGGGCGTTTAAAAGATAGGCCTCCCCGTCTTTTATTGTTACATATGATCCTTTGAGGCTGATATGTCCTGTTTTTATTGATTTGACTTCATGGCCCTTAAGCACCAACCCCGCCTCGAATGTTTCCAGGATTTCGTAGTCGAATGTTGCTCGTTTGTTGACTGCGAGTGCTTTCATGTTTTTATACTATCATTAATTATCCTTGCGAAATAGCATGGGTTTGGTAGTATGAGATGATCACTGTTTTTTGAAAATGATACAGAGGAGGGTTCATATGTTCGGAAAACCATGGCAAGGGATTATTCATGAATATGCGCCACTACTGCCCGTATCTATCAAAACCCCCATTGTTACGCTGTATGAAGGGAATACCCCACTTGTTCTTGCATTGCGTCTTCAGAAAGAACTAGGAATTCGAGCCCGCGTGTATCTCAAGCTTGAAGGACTCAACCCCACAGGCTCCTTTAAAGACAGAGGAATGACGCTTGCTATTTCGAAAGCTGTTGAAGAAGGGGTCAAAGCCGTGATCTGCGCCTCGACCGGCAACACTGCGGCTTCGGCCGCGGCATATGCGGCAAAGGCGGGACTCGAGTGTATCGTCCTTATTCCAGATGGCAAAATTGCAAAAGGAAAGCTTTCTCAAACCATGATTCATGGTGCAAAAGTGGTGCAGGTGAAAGGCAACTTTGACCAGGCACTCGATCTTGTAAGAGAAGTTTGCGAGTTGAAGCCCATACAACTGGTGAACTCTGTAAATCCATACCGGATTGAAGGGCAAAAGACTGCTGCGTTTGAGATTGTTGATGCGCTTGAGAAGGCACCCGACTACCATTTTATTCCCGTAGGGAACGCAGGAAACATAACAGCATACTGGAAAGGCTATAAGGAATATCAGTTTAGGAAAAAAAATATCCTGCCGAGAATGATGGGATTTCAGGCAACGGGTTCCGCCCCTATCGTCCGGCGTCGAGTGGTTAAGAACCCGGATACTATTGCAACAGCAATCCGGATCGGTAACCCCGCTCTTTGGGGAGAAGCCGAGAAAGCGCGAGACAATTCGGACGGTGAGATCGATATGGTTTCTGATCGAGAGATTCTCACAGCATACAGACTTCTCGCACAAAAAGAAGGGATATTCTGTGAACCCGCTTCAGCAGCAGCTGTAGCGGGGCTCGCAAAAGTTGCGAAACGAAAACGCTTTACCGAAGACCAAATCATTGTGTGTACGTTGACGGGCCACGGCCTCAAGGATCCAGATACTGCCATAGGCGAAAGTTGCGATGACTCCATTACGATTAAGCCAGAGATTAACGAATTATTGAAAGTTATAACAATATAAACCCCGTTAAAAGTCGCGAACGCGCATGTTCGCGTTCTACTTTTAACGGGGTAAATTAAAAAGCCTCAACCAGTTGGGGCTTTTTTCGATTTTATCAATCCCACACATAACTTGTACCAGCACCTTGGGTGCTAAAACTGCGTAGCAGTCCAAGTTATGTGTGGGATCAATTTTGTTCTGAACGTATTTGTGGGCTATAATGAAGTAGACATGTTGAGAGATGATATTAAAAATTTAATTGCGCGGGCACTCGACGCAAAAGCGCAAAAATTGTTAAAAAGCGCAAAATTAGATATCCACGTAGAGCATCCCGGAGACCCGACACATGGAGATTTTTCGACAAATGTCGCGATGCAGTTGGCAAAACCTCTCAAGAAAGACCCGAGAATACTCGCCGACCTATTGGTAGATAAATTAATTTCTGACTCGAGAAATCTTTTCACAATGGTTGAAGTTGACGGCCCCGGCTTTATTAATTTCTTTCTGAAGTCCGAAACACTACACGAAGAGCTGTCTGATATTTTGAAGAAGAAAGAAACGTATGGGAAGCTGACCACAGGAAAGAATAGCAAGGTGAACGTCGAGTTTATATCTGCTAATCCTACAGGCGAGCTGCACATAGGGAATGGGCGGGGGGCATTTATGGGAGATTCTTTAGTAAAAATTTTAACGTATGTAGAATATGAAACCGAAAGTGAATATTATGTTAATAATGCAAAAGTAAGTGAACAAATTATTAATCTGGGTAAGGCAGGACAAGGAAAATCAGATATGTATCCTCATGTAAAAGCTGAATTGAAAGAACATCCGCAATTAGAGAAAAAAGTAAAGAGTGCGAAGACTTCTGCCGATGCCGGGTTTCTTTTAGCCCAACATTACCAGAAAAAGAATAAAGAAGTTATAGGTAGAATTCTCGGAATACATTTCAATAAATATGTCCCAGAGCAAGATCTTTATGAAAGAGGACTAGATAAAAAAATATTAAACCTTTTAGATAAGAAAGGGCGGGTATACTCGAAAGATGGAGCTAGATGGTTTCAGGTAGGGAAGAGACAAGACGAAGAAGTAGATTTTGTGCTTGTCCGTTCGAGTGGTGCGCCGACATATATTTTATCTGATCTCATGTATCATTGGCATAAATTTAAAGAAAGGAAGATTGATAAAGCGATAGATTTTTTTGGATCCGATCATCATGGATACACTGTGCGTCTTCGCAGGGGGGTGGAAGCACTTGGCATATCACCAGATTCGCTCGAGATCATTCTTACTCAGTTTGTTCGTTTGGTCGATGGAGGCAAAGAAGTGAAAATGTCTAAACGTAAGGGGGATTTCGATACGCTTGAACAGCTTGTGGATGAGGTTGGCCTCGATGCTACTCGTTTTTTCTTTCTCCAGCGATCTCCCGAAACCCATATGGATTTTGACTTGAATTTGGCGAAGGAGCAATCAGAAAAAAACCCCGTGTATTATGTACAATATGCACATGCACGGATTTGTTCGATTCTTCGCAAAGCTGGTACAGTCCCAGCTCGAGCTGGGACTGTACCAGCTTTGCTGGTCCACCCCAGTGAACTTGCTCTTATCAAGGAACTAATTAAGTTTCCCGAGATTATTGAGGATACTGCGAATGACTATCAGGTGCAAAGGCTTCCGCATTATGCGATAAAAGTTGCGGATCTCTTTCACCGTTTTTATCACGATTGTCGGGTGCTAACTGAAGACAAAAAGCTTACCGATGCTCGTTTGTCATTGGTTCTTGCGACAAAAATTATTATAAAACATACGTTAGATCTTATGGGTGTGACGGCACCGGAAAAAATGTAACATGCTTTTAGGAATCGACGAATTAAGAACATTAATAGAGGAAGAGAAGCTTATTGAGGATTTGCTTGACAGTGAATTCAAAAATCCCGTAGGCACCGGGTTTGATTTTCGCGTGGGAGAAATTCACCAAATCTCTGGTAAGGGTTATATGGGTAAAGACGGAAGGGTAACGCCAAAAAGCAAGCTCCTTGCCTCGCACGAAGGGAGTCCCGGGCACCATGTATTAAAGCCGGGTGAATATTATTTGTTAAAGACGCTGGAAAAAATTAATTTACCGGCGGACGTGATTGCAGTGTTTTACCCTCGTTCAAGTTTTCACCGTTCGGGCATTCAGATTCTTACCGGTCTTGCGGACCCCGGATACCAAGGAGAGCTTACGTTTGGAATTTCAAACATGTCGGGTCATGATTTTGTGCTTGAGATGGGAGCACGCATTGCCCATGTGCTCTTTTTTAGAGTTTCGGGGGGAAGGTCCTACCAAGGAAAGTGGCAAGGCGGCCGTATCACTTGACTAACCACTCTTTTTGTGGTAGACTAAGTTGTACTTTCAAAAGGGGAACAGCATGAAAAAGGAAACCGTTTTTAAAGCGCTCAAAGTATTTGTTTGGTATTGGTTGCCCGCGATTTTGTTCGGTGGGTTCATTATATTTCTCTCAACCCGTCCGGATTTGAAAAGCAGCCTTCCGACGCGATACGACCTTGTGGTACGAAAAATCGGACATATGGCGATTTATGGCGCTATGACGTTGCTTCTTGCGCGCATCGGCCTTCGCGAAGTGAAAGACAAGAGTGTGAGACTAGCCGCGATTTTTTTCGGAGGTCTCGGAGCACTTATTCTTGCATTTACGGATGAGAATATTCAGACATTTGTACCCGGACGATCGGGAAGTGTGCGCGATGTAGGATTTGATCTTGTGGGAATAGTTGCCGCGGTAGGGGCATTGTTCTTTTGGAATAATAAAAAGAAAAACAAATCATAACAAGGCAGGTTGCAAACCCGCCTTTTTCTATATTATAGTTGTTATTAGAAGCTGCTAATTATCTTATGGAGATTAAAAAAATAGAAAAGAATATCCTGAAATTCTGGGAGGAGAATAAGATATTTGAGAAAAGCGTTGAAAATCGCAAGAAAGCGAAAGATTTTGTGTTTTACGAAGGTCCCCCCACGGCAAACGGCAGGCCGGGGATCCACCACGTGCTCTCGCGCGCTTTTAAAGATATCATTTGCCGCTACAAAACGATGCGAGGTTTTAGGGTCTTGAGAAAAGCAGGGTGGGATACCCACGGATTGCCGGTTGAGATCGAAGTCGAACGCCAACTCGGCCTTAAAAATAAAAAAGATATTGAGAAATACGGAATTGCGAAGTTTAACAAGAAATGCAGGGAATCTGTCTGGAAATATAAATCTGACTGGGAAGATTTGACTCGCAAGATTGGGTTCTGGCTTGATATGGATGATCCCTACATTACGTATGAACGAGATTATATGGAGACGCTGTGGCGGATAATAAAACAAGTTTGGAAGAAAAAGCTCCTCTATCAAGATTTCAAAGTGGTTCCCTATTGCGCACGTTGCGGGACAGGACTCTCAAGCCATGAAGTTGCCTTGGGCTACAAAAAGATTACGGAACCGTCTATTTATTTCAAACTAAAGATTAAGAACCCAAAGTTTAAAAATACTTCACTGCTTGTGTGGACGACGACTCCATGGACACTACCCGGAAACGTGGCCGTTGCGGTTCATCCGGATATCGACTACGTCAAAGTTACGAGTAACAAAGAGGATCTTATACTCGCTAAAGCAAGACTTGGAGTACTTGAAGGTGAGTATTGGGTGACGAAAGAACTTAAAGGGAAGGATTTACTGGATCTGGAGTACGAGCCACTTTTTTCGTTTCTCAAGCCCGACAAAAAGGCACACTACGTCATTCGGGGCGACTTTGTTTCGGTTGAGGAAGGAACGGGAATGGTACATATCGCACCAGCCTTTGGAGAAGAAGACTTAGAGGTAGGAAAAGAAAACGATCTCCCCGTTCTTATGACCATGAACAAAGACGGCCGATTTATAAAAGAAGTGGAGCCTTGGGCGGGGGAGCGCGTGAAAGATGCAGATCCGAAGATAATTGACAGCCTCGCGGCAACTCACGAGCTCTATAAAATAGAATCATACGAACACGACTACCCGTTTTGTTGGAGGTGTGACTCGCCGTTACTGTACCTTGCGAAAAAATCCTGGTTTATCAAGATGACACAAGTGAAAAAAGAGCTCATCCGAAATAATAAGACAATTAACTGGGTGCCAGATTATCTCAAGGAGGGGAGGTTTGGGGAGTGGCTAAGAGAGTTAAAAGACTGGGCTTTCTCGCGCGAGCGTTATTGGGGGACCCCATTGCCGCTTTGGAGATGTGAGGGCTGCAAGAAAGAAGATGTTATAGGTTCAAGTGAAGAGTTGCTGACAAAAACATTCACCACAAACACCTATTTTTTATTGAGGCATGGAGAAGCAGAATCGAACGTGAAACAATTTGTAAGTTCTTTCCCGGAGCCAAATCCAAATCACCTTACGCGGAAAGGGAAGAAAGCCATAGAAGGGCTTATTCCCAAACTCAAAAAACAACACATTGATTTTATTATTTCTTCTCCCCTTATGCGGACCAAAGAAACCGCAGAAATTATAGGAAAGGGTCTGGGGGTAAAGGTGAAAACCGAAGCGGGGCTACGCGAAATAGACTCCGGGATATTAAATGGAGAGACCGTTGAAGACTACCACAAGTTTTATGATTATGATCGAGAGCGCGAGTTTACTAAAAAAGCAACGGATGCCGAGAATCTTATTGATGTGAAAAATCGAATGTTGAAAGCAATCCGGGCTATTGACAAAAGACATCAAGGAAAGAACATTCTTCTTGTGAGCCACGAGTATCCTTTGTGGATGCTTGAGGGTTCGATGGTGGGGCTCAACCAAAAAGAACTTTTAGACTTCAGAAAGCGCTTTAAGATCGATCCGGGAGAACTAAGGAAGTTATCTTATACTGCGATGCCTTACAATGATAAAGGAGAAGTTGATCTTCATCGTCCGTATATTGATGAGGTACAGTTTCTTTGCGAGAAGTGTGGTGCAAAGATGCAACGTGTAGAGGATTTGATAGACGTATGGTTTGATTCAGGGGCAATGCCATATGCCCAAAATCCTTCAGGATTTTGGGCAAAGGGTCCCGAGCGAAGTGGAGGGACGAAATCCGAAACAACAAAGAAGAATTTTTTGTTCCCTGCTGATTTTATTTGCGAAGGGATAGACCAGACACGCGGATGGTTTTATACATTACTTGCTATTTCTACGCTTCTTGAACTTGGCCCTTCTTATAAAAATGTAATTTCCCATGGATTAGTCTTGGATAAAAAAGGAGAAAAGATGTCGAAATCCCGCGGTAACGTTGTTGACCCCTGGGAAATAATTGAAAAATACGGCGCGGATGCGGTGCGGTGGTATTTTTTCACGGTTAACCAACCGGGAGAAGTGAAGAAATTTGATGAAGCTGAAGTGGGGGAGCGCATGAGGCGTTTTGTGGGAACGCTCTATAACATCCATCTGTTCTTTGAAACATATGTTTCAAAGAACAGACAACAGACAACAGACAACAGACAACAGAAGTCTAAAAACATCCTCGACAAGTGGGTTCTCTCGAGGCTTAATGAGCTTATCGATATAGTTACTAAAAGCCTCGATGAATACAATGTTATTTCAGCAGCTCGGGGCATAGAATCTTTTGTTGACGATCTTTCTAATTGGTATGTGCGAAGGTCGCGCAGAAGATTTCAACGGCCCGAGAATAAAAAAGAAAAACAAGAGGCGCAGGCGACGCTTGGGTTTGTTCTGCGGGAACTGTCAAAACTAACGAGCCCATTTGCTCCGTTCATAAGCGAGGAAATATATAGGACATTAAAAAACCGAAAAGGCAAAGAGTCAGTGCACCTGGAAGATTGGCCAAAACTTAACAAACCATTAATTGATAAAAAACTAAACGATCAAATGAATATGGTAAGGCGTATTGTTGCGCTGGGTCTGAAAGTACGGGCGCGTTCCGGGACCCGAGTACGCCAACCTCTCGCGAAACTGGAATTCCTTCGACAAGGTTCAGGACAAGCAGGAATCAGGAATAAGGTATCAGAGGATCTTGCCGAGTTAATCAAAGAGGAATTAAACGTTAAAGAGGTAGAATTTGTAAAGACGTTGAACAAGAATTTTGCAAAGGAGAAAGAAAGAGAGATCGAGGTTGCGTTTGATACCGAGATTACCTCCCAACTTAAAGAAGAGGGGATGATACGAGATATTACAAGAACCATTCAGGACATGCGAAAAGAGGCAGGGTACCAACCGAGCTGGCCCGCCGAACTTTTGTTGGCAGCGCGCGACTCCCTTAGCGAGACTCTTAAGCGGTGGGAAAACTTTATAAAAAAAGAAACCAATACAAAGCATATAGTTTTTGAATCAAAAGCTAAAACGTTTGATATTGAAAAAGAGATATCTATGGACGGGGCGACCTTAAGGGTGGGTATACGGAGGATTTGATTGATCCCACACATAAAAAGCACCGGCGCTAGAAGCGCCAGGATGCGAAGCAGTGCTTGTTATGTGTGGGATTGACACACAGCCTCTGCCTTTGCTATAAGTAATATACAGTAAAATTTCGCCGTAGATCTTTAACAAAGAAAAGGAGGCATGAGGATTATGTCTAACATTCTGAGAGAATGGCCAAGGACCGATGGTAAGATCCTGGTTAACGCACGAATACTTTTCGGCAAAGAAGATCGCATTTTATATCTGAAAGCTCATATTAGCGACACGACCATGGATCCTTCTCCCGATGGGCCTCTGGTGAGCTCTGATGATATTTGCGACGATCTCATCTTACTTGATAGAGAGAGCTCCGAGCCCATTAAATTGGTTATCAATAGTCCTGGTGGGATCGTTGATGGCGGATTCAATATTCTTGACACCATAACAGGGCTTCGTTCGCCTCTTTGGACACTTGTGAGGTCATCGGGAAGTTTCGGTAGCATCATTGCCATTTTTGGCGCGAAGGGACATCGCTATATGCTTCCTTCATCAATCCTTCACCTTCATGGGGCCACTATGGTGATTGCGGGCAAGCAATCTGACGTGGAGTCGATAATGGAAAAAGTCAACATATTTAAGAATTGGATGCTCGATCTTCTTATAGAGAAGACCGAGCTAGTGAAAAAAGTGAAGCAAATTGAAGCAGAGATCTCAGCTATTATGAATAATTCGAATGGCGAGGAGCACGAGGGCAAGAAGAAGACTAAGCCCTCACAAAGGGAAGCCGAGAGAGAAGCGGTTATGCATTGGCTTGATACCGAACGGTTCTTTACCGCAAAAGAGGCGATTAAGATGGGCTTGGTTGATCATATTGTGACGCCCGAATTCCAAAGAGAGTTTTTCAATGTTCCGAAATAGAAGCAATTAACACAAAAAGCCTTCTTGAGAAGGCTTTTTATCGTGAATAATTAGTGCTACTATTAATAACATATGAAGAACACGGAAGGGATTATACTTAAGAAACAAGAACATCGGGAAGCAGATCTTATTTATACGGTATATAGCAAGGAATACGGGAAGATAGGCCTTCTTGCGAAGGGTGCAAGAAAAATAACCGCAAAACTGCGGCCTCATATGGAACTGTTTAACCGGGTTGATTGTTGGTTTGTGGAAGGTCGATCTATCCGAATTCTTACCGATGTGTATGTTTTGCAAAATGTTTCACGAGGACTCCGGGAAGATAGCTTTAGAATTAGCCAAGTTTTTCAAATCGCAACATTCCTGGATGATAATATACACGAAGAAGAAAAAGATGCAGCGCTTTGGGCATTGGTGGTTCAAAGTTTCCGGGCATTTACCAAAAGAGACCTTTCGGATTCATACGGGGCGCGACTCCTTCTTCCCTATATGTTTTTGCGCATATCTCGCGTGTTAGGGTTTGCCCCTGAATTATATCGTTGTACATTGTGCGTGGAGGAGATTGGGTCGGGTCAGCAATGTTTTTTCCGCATTCAGGAGGGGGGTGTAGTGTGTAACACATGTGGAAGCGCGGGAGACATCGAAATTGACACGCATACTATAGCCGTGTTAAGGATGTTACTTGAGGAAAAATGGGAGCAAGTAAAGCGCCTCGAGCTTTCACGGGGCGAACGTGCGGTGCTTGATACGGTATCCCGCGAACTCACCCTTTATTTTAGTTAAGTGATTTGTCCCCGCCACAACTTCACAGATGTTGGCGGGGTAACAAAGCCTTAACCCCGTTAGATAGAGCTCGCAAGCTCGCTCATCTAACGGGGTGCTCAATTTTGAAACCGCTCGCGTGCTCGCGGGCAAAATTGGCATGG
>JAHCSD010000121.1 GCA_018609185.1 Patescibacteria group bacterium | reverse complement strand
AGGAACAACGACTGATTTAAATCCTGCACTCTTAGCCCGCAAGCAAAAATCCATATCTTCAAAATACAAAAAAAAGCGCTCGTCCAGCAATCCAATTTTGTCAAACACCGAGCGTTTGACAAACATGGCCGCGCCGGTGATGAAATCGACTTCGCGTGGTTTAAAATTTTTGAGCTCGCCTTCCTTTTTCCGAAAATCTAAATGGTAATTATATTTAAGCGGCCAGCTAAACTTCCCTCCATTGAACCATACCACATCTTTCGGCTCAATATAATTAATCCGCGGCCCAAGCACTCCAATATTTTCATCAGACTCCCCCACCTCGACTAATTTTTTAAGAAAGTTGGACTCAACAACTGTATCATTATTGAGAATTAATGCATAATCTGCTCCGTGTTCCAACGCATACTTTATTCCCACATTATTCCCTCCAGAAAATCCCAAGTTTTTGCCCGTTTCTATCAATGCAACGAGGTCTTTCCTCGTTGCATTGATTATTTGCTTAACTGAATCATCCGTCGAACCGTTATCAACTACCACAACTTCGTAATTCGGATAATCTAAATTTTTTAAGGACTTCAAACATTCTAGGGTGTCCTGCCAGTTGTTCCAGTTGAGAATTATTATAAATACCTTGGGGGCCGTAGCCCTAAACCGTGCTTTGCTCTGGTTTGGGGTTGACATAATTTATTGACTATGCTAAACTGTAAAGTTCGAAAAATAAGGAGGTGTTTTGATGAATCCAGAAACGTTAAGAAATTTCTCGAATGTACTTTTTTATTTCTTTTTTCTCTGTACTTTCGTCTTAGCTACAGCTATATATGGACTTCTACTGCGAGAAGTTGAGTTGAATATCGCCCAATCCGCAGCGGTGGCTGTTCCAAGCGGAGGAGTAATTTTCTTAATCGGCCTATTTTTTGCTACTGCGCTAAGGGCCCTCGCTGACATCCAGGAACGACTCTTGTCCTCCGAAGCCTTGGCAAAGGAGGGATTGAAAGAAAGTTAAAGAAAGGAGGTAATAAATATGGCTATAGTAATTGCGCTGATGTTCGGATTGATGGTGGTGATCATTTCTGTACTAGGAAGCGCAAACAACAACGTGGTTAGCAGTGGCTCATTGATAATTGCTTCTGCGATATTCTTGTCAGCACTATTAATAAGTCATGAAATCAGTGAAGCGAGTAAAAAGAAATAGGGGTACCCCCCGAAGCCGTCATCAACAGACGGCTTTTTCTATTTATTGATCAACATTAAATGTTGATCAATATTATCCCTTAAGTAAGCCTTTTCCTACCATTTTTTCTCGAGGTTGATCCCCGGATAATACCATTTCAAAATTTCTTCGTATGTCTTTCCAAGTGAAGCCATTTCGCGTGCGCCGGCCGCGTCAATTCCTACACAGTGGTTCGCTCCGCCGCACGAGGTATAACCATATTCAGTTTCTACAGGATCGCTCACTCCCCCATCAAGATAATCAAATTCTGCTCCACAAAAACCGGTCCATCCCAAATCACATGCCGAAAGTGTCACGCCCGGCGCGCCAGACGAATACGCAGCAACAATAATCTCTCCATTATATGTTGCAACCTGACCTGTTGTGAGCTCAATATACGCAACCGGGTCATACGCACGCTGCTCAAATCCGTATCCTTTGTAGACCTGATCAGACGAGGTGTTGTTCAAATGATACGGCTCCCCTTCTCGTTTTCCTCCACGGTTAAGATGGTAAAGCGCGTATGAGCGCGACGCAATCGCAAACGCCTTACCATACTCCGGAGGATCTCCGTTTAAGGTTTCCGCCACCCCCTTAAGATATTCCTCAATTGGCAGCTCGTTTACCACCCAGAACTTTTGAGATTTTTGAGAATATTCTATCTCTATCGCGCCTCGGAACAAATTATCGTTTATAGTAAGATTCCATGAAGGCCGATCTTCATAAGAAACTATTTCGAGAATGGTACCCTCTCCCATCGGTTCAAACCGCACAACGCCCAATGGATTTAATTCATTATAACGTATCACAAACTCTTCGTCGGGACTTGAAGTCTCGAGAATCAAGTTGCCATTATGAAGAACCCGAAACGTTCCTCCCACGCTTCCCATAATAATTTGATCACCGGGAGATAAACTATAAAGCGCTATACGTATGTTGGGTCCCAGGTTGCCAGCACCGGGTACAGTTTGTTCTTCTTCTGCTGGCGAGACTACGTCTTCAGGAGTTTCTTCCACGACTTCTTCCGGGGTCGCTTCTGGTTCTTCTGGTACCATCGCAGGATTAATTCCAACGAGCGGATAATCCGTGAGCTCCTCTTGAGTAATTACCACAATGTTTTCCCATTTATATCCTTGAGTAATAAATTCTTCGGCGCTCGGGATCCATTCCTTATTGCCTCCATCTTTTACAAGGTACACTTCTTCGGTCTCTTCACCCCTAATTAACGTTCCGTCTGGCCAAAAGACAAATAGTCCCTCGTCGTATCGCTCAACTTCGTAATCCTCGAGTTGCTGAATTTCGTCCCACCGAAACCCCAATACTCCAAACAGTCGTGCT
>JAHCSD010000120.1 GCA_018609185.1 Patescibacteria group bacterium | reverse complement strand
ATACCGAACGACTTCACATGGGTATTAATTATCAAACACCCCTTGAAGTGTTGCGAAGGTGTTGACTAGAGAACGCATGAGGTAACCTACCTTCAACGGGGTCAAATTTAGTAAAAGACATCCGTAAGGATGCCTTTATGTCTTGAGAACGATATCCGGAATATGCGGTTGTACATAATCGCAGTCAGAACAAACCAAAACTACTCTATCCCCTTTAACCTTCGGTCGAAGTGGCGCATGACTTGAATAGTTACCGCAAGTGAGTTCGTGCACTCGTGGATTCCGCTGCCACTCCTCGATCTTCGCAATAATCTTTTCTCGCTCACATTTTAAATGACGAGTTGGATCATGTTCAAGCCACGCCATGCAGAGTCTACAGACGCGAAAACCCCGACATTCGCTCAACTCATCCTTAAAACCGCAATTGTCACATGGCTGCCTTATATCAGACACCACATACCTCCTTTTATTCTCTTGGTGAATCTCCTACCTTAGCACGACAAAAAGCTGACTGTCAAACGGTAAAGCTTGAGGCGTCTCGGTCTCCCGAACCGCTCACAGTGTTGCTGGGGACTGTGGACCGAGTTCAGCTCGGTGGACGATTTTCCTTGTCCCGCCGAAGCCTCGGCGTAGGTGGAGAACCGCAAATTGGGTAGAGTTGGTGATATATCCGGAGCTTACCATAAGACAATCTAAAAAACTACTCGCATTGGTCTGACATTTCGGGTATCCCTACCACCACGCTATTTAACCTAAACAAAGTCGAAGGGATCACTATTTTATTAACGTGTTAGCCTAACTTGATTTCTCTTATAGGAATATCGGGATATTTGCCATTGTATTTAGTTGCAAATAGCGCTGAAGCAATTTGGGTTTTGTCGTCCCATGCTGCTATAAAAATTAATCTCGTTCTATCAAAAGAGAGAAAGATATTATATAATAAAAATAATGGAAGTGAAGATTGGCACAGATATTGTCTCCATCAAGCGATTTCAATCGCTTATTTCAGAGAAATCGCTTGAAAGGCTATTCCTTCCATCCGAGCTTCATGATCGAAAGCCAGAACACCTCGCTGGAATATTCGCCGCAAAAGAATCGGTCATGAAGGCCCTCGGGATTCCGGCTGGTACATGGCAGAAGATCGAAATCATCTACGAAAAAAATGGTCGGCCTAAGCTGAACTTGGCCTTGGGTCTTATAGCCGGAAAGAGCATTTCTTCCTCTGATCTCTCGATCAGTCACGATGGAGAATATGCCATAGCCAGTGCAGTATTCCTAATTGAGACATGAGACTACTTACAGATATCATTGAAGAAGGTAGAGAACGCTTTGGGGATCGCCTAGCCCTTGCCATTCGTCCTCGATTTCGGACGATCTCTTTCACCTACAAACAACTTCACCAATATGCTTGTGGCATTGCCAAGCTCTTGGATGATCTAGGAATTAAAAAAGGCGACCGAGTACTCCTCTGGGCGCCAAGTTCCCCCTTTTGGATGGGAACATTTTTTGGATGTCTGTTGAAAGGAATTATTGTAGTACCTATCCATGTTGAGAACACGCCGGAATTCATCAGAAGGGTTACCGAACAAACAAAAGCCAAACTTCTTTTTAAATCTTCCCACCTCGTCTTGCCAAAGTACCCCTACTCTGTTCAGGACATTGATCTTTTAGGGCACCTTGTCCAAAGCTCGTCTAGGGACTGCCCGAGGGTAGATATTTTACCAAAAGATATTGTCCAGATCCTCTACACTTCCGGCACAACTGGATCCCCTAAGGGGGTGGTCTTGACCCACCAAAACATTGTTTCTAACCTTCGTTCAACTCGGAACATTATTCCAATTACTACTCGGGACCGGATTCTCTCGGTGTTACCCTTGAGTCATATCTTTGAACAGATGGTTGAATTTCATGTCCTTACTTCAGGTGCTCCAATTTTTTACGCCCCGGCCTTGAGCTCCAGCATCATCCGCAAAATCCTCCAAGCGCGAAAAATCACCAAATTTGCTGCAGTTCCGGAGTTGCTGAAACGCATAATGGCTAGAATCAAGACTCGAGCCAAAGAAGAAGGTAAGGAGCGGCTTTTTAGCTTTCTCCTGCGTAAGGCTTTGAAGGTCCCCTTTCAAAAGGTGCGCAAACTGCTTTTTATAAAAATCCATCGGGAGTTTGGCGGAAAGCTTGAGCTTATCGTTTCTGGTGGAGATCAGCTCGAAGAACCTGTAGCAAGATTTTGGCAGGCGCTCGGAATAGATGTTGTCCAAGGCTATGGACTGACCGAAACCTCTCCGGTAATAAGCATCCTTGAGCCTGGAGACAAAAATATTATCTCGATCGGAAAGCCTGTATCTGGGGTACGGGTAAAAATTGCCCCAGATGGAGAAATACTCGTCAAGGGAGAAAATGTCACTCCTGGCTACTGGCAGAGTCCGGAAAAAACTAAAGAACTTTTTGATCGAGATGGTTGGTTTCGGACCGGTGACATCGGATCCATAGATAAAAAAGGCTTTCTCTATATTCGGGGCAGAAAAAAACTCATGATTCTTACCGGAGCCGGCCAGAATGTATAT
>JAHCSD010000119.1 GCA_018609185.1 Patescibacteria group bacterium | reverse complement strand
GGACGCCTCAAATGGAGGCACAAACTCGGTGTTGCTCCGATACTTGTGATTTTGAAACCTGTAATAATCATACAGGACACGAATACACTAAACTTCAAGTAAACACTCTGAGTTGCCGCTTTTGCAGTCAGAAGAAGTATATCTCTAAAGCAAAACAACCTGTATTGGTATTCCTGCAATGGACGCTTTTCGTTCCGCATATTCTTTTCCACATTGTTTTTGAAGGAATACTTGCTCCTGTTTACGAAAAATGTCCCAAGAAACTTCGTTTTCTTTTCCTCCCGTTCTTCCCAATCGCCTTTGTCTGTCATAAGATATTTCAACCCATATACGACTGCGGTCGTTAGTTCATAAAAGCCAGTTCAACAGCTGGCTTTTTTCATAGCTTAACCCATCGTGACATCGTATTCACCAGGATTCTACGATTCTGAACGGAGAACGTCCAATGAGCGATTCGAGAACGGTTCGAATAACGTCCGCTTGGGTCCATAGGGCTTTGTCCAAGAGCACGCAGAAGGCGAGCGATTGGATACAAAACCTATGCCGAGTTTGACTCGGCACTATGGTTATATATTTATATTACACCACACTTTTTCACTTTTGTACGACAGTCATGGATTAATGTAGTCCATAAATAATAAGACCACTCTTTATTGAGTGGTTGTTTTTGTGAAACGCAAAAGCCCCTCGGTGTTACCCTTGGGGCTTTCTATTGGTGAGAAGGTTCTTTTCCAAATTGTTCCCGAAGTTCACGCTGCTTAGCGATGGTCATTCTCTCCACTTTGCCTGTGAGTGGGTTAACGATTGGCCATTCGTGTTCACTAATGTCTTTCCAACTTGCCCTTGGCCTGTGTTTGCACTGGTGTTCGTGGATATCGCAGCACACACAGGATATAGGGCGTCGGTGCTTACGAAGGGAAAGTTGCTTTCTTCGCCCACACAACTCACACTTCTCATTCACGAGCGACGGCAGTTTACCACTCCCGTCAGTGATAACTACTATTGGGCCTTCCTCTTCTATCGTATCTGCAACCGTAAATCCCATTCTAAACCTCCTTTCTCTTGTGGTTAACAGAACCTCCCCGAAATTCGCTTTTGAAGTGCAACACCTCATATACTTTCAGTATATGAAATACACACACTTCAGTAAGGACGAGAGAAACGAGATCTCCGTCCTACTGAAGAAGGGTTTTTCTGTGAGAGACATTGGACATGCCCTCAGAAGGAACCCCTCTTCAGTAAGCAGAGAACTGACCCGTAATAGAGTCAAAGGTCGGTATGATCCTCAAAAGGCAAACCACAAGGCCTATGCGAGACGAAAGGATGCAAAATATCAGGGAATGAAGGTAATGCAAAACCTTGAAATACGCAGATACGTGAGAGAAAATATGGAAGAAAAGCACTGGTCTCCCGAACAGATTGCAGGACGTATCACGATTGATACCAAGGGCCGTCTATCTCTTCATCATACTACGGTTTACAAGTATCTCTACGGCTCCTATGGACAGGGTCTCTGTAGGTACTTGAGATACAAACGTTACAGGAAGAAAAGAAGAACTCAGAAGAAATCCGTGAAGGAAGTCATTAAAAACCGCGTGTTTATTGACTCTCGGCCTCGGGTGGTGAATGAGCGAGGACGGTATGGAGACTTTGAAGGTGATACCATGGGAAGACCCACATATGCATCATCCGAAACTCTGGTGGTGGCACGGGAACGGAAGTCACGGAAACTGTTTGCCCGGAAGGTATCACGGCTCAAGTATGCCGTAGAAGGATTCCAGAGGATCTTTGTTTCGCTTCCCGTTGAGTCTCTAACCCTGGATAACGGGGTTGAGAATGCCCGGTATGAAGAACTGAATATTCCCACCTACTTCTGCCATCCGTATTCTTCGTGGGAAAAGGCTTCGGTAGAACAAGGGATTGGGCTTATTCGGGAATACATTCCCAAGAAGGCAGACTTAAAAGATTACTCGGATCGAGACATTTCTGCTATCATGCATACGATCAATGATACTCCGATGAAATGCCTGGGGTGGAGGACATCGAACGAGGTTTTCGAGGAACAATTATCACTTAGTGGGTGTTGCACTTGAGGGCCGAATGCGGGTCCCACCAGTTATCCCAATTATAACATATTTTATACAGTTTGTAAAGGGCAAAGACGGCTCCAAGCCAGTAAATCATTTAATAAAAAGTTCTCCTCCTTCGCCAAGGCTACGGACGGACAGGCAACTAAATCCCCTGTAGTCCACCCTGAACCAGAGCAAAGCACGGTTCAGGGTGCCCTGTAGTGTGGCGCGCAAGCGGCTCTACTACGGGGCATCCTTTATTGGGTGGCTCGCCCCGTGAAGCGTTGCTTTTTACGGGGTTGTTTTTGTGATAACTATTGACAAAATAAACTTGCCGTAATACCATATCCTGTCAGCAAGATTTTAGTTTCTTGAGAAAGGAGACGAAGAAATGCTTCAATTTATTAAAAGATTGTTGTGTTCTCATTCAAGAGAGAAATTAGTTAAAGAGGAAGGCGTTGGTCAAGACCCAACATATCCATCGTTAAAGAAGCGTGGAATACTGATTTATCATGTATGTCTTGAATGCGGC
>JAHCSD010000118.1 GCA_018609185.1 Patescibacteria group bacterium | reverse complement strand
TCTATCGGTATTAACTTCCTCGCTTCGCTTCGTACCGCTTGCGCGAACTCTCTCTCGCGAAGATCAAAAGGCAGCGAAAACACATGAATAAAGGTTTTAGATTCGGGAAGCGAAGCAATTACACGAAAGTTCGAAGGAGCCTTTGGCTTCACATCGTCTAGTAATTTACCAAGAATATTTATCAGGCGCCCCTTATCACGGATGTCTCCGTCTTCCACTATTCCCTCCACCGATATCCTCCGTGCATAGCTTCGAATGCCGAGCCTCTCATTTAACTGCTCCAACGCCAAAAGTTCGACCGAATAGTCGCTTATATCTATGCCAAAGGCAGGTTTTTGAAATATATTTAGCATGCCAATTTTGTTCGTGAGGTCACGAACGATTATCCTTCGACTCCGCTCAGGATAACCCTGAGTGTAATCGAATGGGTTACAAAATTGAGCACCCCGTTAGATAGAGCCTGCCCCATTAGATAGTTATCTAACGGGGTGAACAAGCTCGCTCATCTAACGGGGTAAGGTTTTGTCTTCAATCGCGCTTCGGCTTACGCCTTGCGCTCTTGAACAAAGCCCTTAAAAATCTGCTACTTCTTGCCAGAAATCAATCACGAGGTGGCCAGCTGGGCTTGAAACTAAAATTTTTATTCGTCTTGTTTTGTTATCAACGGCTGCTTCGGTTCGAACTTCTTTCTGGATGGTACCGGTAACAGAAATTATATCACAACTTCCCCCGTTAAGCACCACTGTTTCCGGAATAGTCAGGGTATACGTAAAATTATTTTGCAGTCTCAGTAATGCATCCTCAGCGCAGGCTGTAGCTAAATAAAAAGCCTGGGAAGTTTTCTGCTTTTTCAGCCCCATCTGGGCCTCACTTATTCCTAAAAGATTGGTGCTTAAAGCGGTCAGTAAGACCACGGATGAAATTATAAGAACCGTGATGAGGGCGATCAATCCCCGCTCCCTTGTTATATTACCTTTCATTGTTAACCCTTTCGACAAACTCAGGGTAAAAATCCAAAGTCCGGTACATCTAAATGATATTTCTTTGATGAAATTCTTGCACTGAGCTAAGTCGAAGTGTTAATTAAACACTAAACCCCGTATATCCCTGCCCGTAGGGCCCTAGGACAAGATTTTTATAATATTATTTTTTATCTCCGTTCATCCCGGCCTAAACTCCGAAGCTTTCTAGATTCTACATAGCAAATGGAGACACATCGTTAATGCTGCCCCCCATCATTATAAATTGAAGGGTGAACTCAGTCCCAGGATTAATCGCCGTATCAAAGCGAAAATAATTTAGTGGAACGGTGGCACCGGGAACAATAACCACATCAGTAATATCAAGCTCGCCAGTTGGTGAAGATTGGTTACCAACCCAAACCCGAATATCATTTATCTTAATTTGGATAAGATTATTACTTGTGCCTTGCCAGCTTAAAAAAATCTTATCTATGGTGATCGAACTCGATCCCGAAGCGTTAGTTAATGTTATACCCTCGAGATGCTTATTTTCATTTTTACCCCTTCCACCAATCACACCACCAGTAGTATCAACCAAAAGATTCTCTGCTGCGGTTAGTCCTCGTTCTCGTAAAGAGACGAGTGAAGCCAAGGTCAAGGTGTTTGAAAGTTTTCGTCGGCCGCCTAAAGTATTATATTCGACGGTCAAATCGATTTTAACATTACCCGGTGTCTCGGCATATGAGGTGTTAGTGAAAAGGAGGTTAGTAACATTGACTTGATCGGAAGTTAGCGGAGTCGGGTCGCCTGCTCCTACACTAACTTGTAATGTGTTGTCCTTCAACTCAAATATGGTTGGATCAAGATTCGAATCGGCCATGGCCAGACTTAATACCGTAGATGTTGCTCCTTCAAGAGGAGTATTAATGGCTGATGTGGCTCTGATTGCTCTAATTATGCGCCCTAGCGCAAACCTGGCATTTTGTTGAACCTCTCGATCAGCAACAGTCCGGGTCCTATCTTCGATAATCCGAAATCCAAAATTAGTTGCCACAACCAAGATAGAAGCAACGATTACCACATAGATAATAAGTTCAATTAGGGTAAACCCCGTTAGAGATTTCTTTGTTATTTGGGGCCTTTGTTTCATTTGAAATATACTCTAGTGAAATTCAAAAGAGCGTTTACTTTTCTTTAGAATCTCTAACGGGGTAAATCCGCGCAAAAAGTGAAAAGTGAAAAGCGAAAAGCGAAAAATTAATTTTTCAGCCCGAGGCTGATCCGTCTTTGACGGAGAATTTTAGGCTATGGCTTTACGCTTTTAGGTTTACGTTTTTAGCTATCATGGCTGATATCTCACCCTCAAACCCGAAGCATCTAGGAAGTAAGTTACTTGATCGGATGCTGCAATTTTTTTGAGGGCAATAAGGAGGATAGCGGCATTGATATCTGCGAAGGTCCATGCGCGGTCTGCGGTTACATCAACAACTATGTCTCCGTCATTCACCGAGCCGACAAAATCATTGAGGGTGGCGGCAGTAACGATATGACTCACTCCAGATAGGGTAAGCTCCATCTCATCGTTGTCGAGAAGAGTATCAATATGGCCGGTGATAAGTAATTCTATCTTGGTGATAATTCCAGTGTTT
>JAHCSD010000117.1 GCA_018609185.1 Patescibacteria group bacterium | reverse complement strand
AGGGGCATCCCGAGCGGGAAAAGCTTCCCGGGATTGAGACGACTTCGGGCCCTTTGGGTTCCGGTTTAGGACAGGCAGCAGGCATTGCGTATGCCGCACGCATGGACGGCAAAAAATTCTGGACGTATTGTGCGATGTCTGACGGCGAGCATGATGCGGGCAATACATGGGAATCGGTTCTATTTGCCGGGAAAAATAAACTTCAAAATCTTATTGGGATCATTGATCGTAACAATATCCAAATTGATGGTTATACCGAAACTATTATGCCGCTTGAGCCACTCAAAGATAAGTACGAAGCGTTTAACTGGCATGTCATTGAAATTGACGGCCATAATATTGAGCAATTTATTGATGCATGCAATGAAGCAAAGGCAATCTACGAAAAGCCCGTCATGATTATTGCGCACACGATTCCCGGCAAAGGTGTGAGCTTTATGGAATATAAATACGAATGGCACGGCAAGCCCCCGAAGGCGGATGAAGCAAAGAAGGCATTGCACGAATTAAGAACGCTAGGGGGCAAAATAACGAGTGAGCATGAATAAGGGCTTTCTCTAAATTTTCAAGCGAAGCGAAGAAAATTTAGAGAAAACTGCTTATTTTATAACCGTTCGTGACCTCCCGCTCCAAAGGAGCGAGGCTCGCCTCTTGTAGAGGTGGCACGGACAAAATTGGCATGAATCAAACAATGCATCTCAAACGAAATCTACTGGATAAGGATAAACTTGAAATGGTACCCACGCGTAATGGGTATGGTGAAGGTGTAGTGGCAGCTGGAGAAAAAGACGAACGGGTGGTCGTACTTTGTGCTGATTTGACGGATTCGACTCGCTCGCATTTGTTTGCCGAGAAATTCCCCGACCGGTTTATCGAGATGGGGGTGGCCGAGCAGAATATGGCGACTGTTGCAGCAGGTATGGCTAATTACGGAAAGATTCCTTTTATTACGTCATACGCGACATTCAGTCCGGGGAGAAATAATGAGCAGATCCGAACAACTATTTCAATCAATAATGTCCCGGTTAAAATTATGGGGTCCCATGCAGGCATTTCTGTGGGGCCGGATGGCGCAACTCACCAGGCCTTAGAAGACATCGCTCTTATGCGTGTGCAGCCGCGAATGACGGTGGTGTATCCCTGTGATGTGGTTGAAGCGAAAAAAGCAACCGTGGCAGTTGCGAAAATTCCCGGCCCTGCATATGTTCGTCTTGCCCGAGAAAAAACCCCGGTGTTTACCTCTGAAAAAACTCCGTTTAAAATAGGACGCGCAGAAATATATCGAGACGGGAAAGACGTTACCATCATTGGGTGCGGGCCATTGCTTTATAATGCGTTGGTTGCCGCAGCCGAACTTTCCAAAGATGGGGTTGAGGCACGAGTGATCAATAACCACACCATAAAACCAATGGACGAAAAAACAATTGTCCGTGCCGCAAAAGAAACGGGAGCCGTCGTGACAGTCGAAGAGCACCAAAAAGCAGGCGGTATGGGTTCGGCTGTGGCAGAGCTCCTTTCGCAACATACCCCTGTCCCTCAAGAATTTGTGGGAGTCGCGGATCGATTCGGAGAATCCGGCCCGCCCGATGTCTTAATAGAAGAATTTGGACTGGGCGTAAAAGCAATTAAAGAGGCTGTAAAACGAGTTCTAAAAAGAAAATAATGTTTGATATTATCACAGTAGGATCTGCCACCCGGGACGTCTATTTGAAAAGTCCCAATTTTAAATACTTGAAACATCGCGCATTTAAGACGGGTCGCGGTGTTTGTTTTGATTTAGGATCAAAAATTGGAGTTGAAGACATCTATTTTACAACAGGTGGAAGCGCGATTAATACGGCAATTTCCTTTTCGCGTTTAGGGTTCGGGGTTGCTACTATTGCACGCATAGGGGACGATGCGCGAGGAAGAGAACTTGTACGGATATTAAAGGAAGAAGGCGTGGCCACCTCGTTTCTTCAAAAAGACAAAAGACACGGAACCGCTTATTCGTTGTTGCTTTTGTCCCCCAGCGGCGAACGTACTATTTTAACCTATCGAGGCGCAACTGAAGACATCTCAAAATATCAAATTCCCTTGAGTCGGTTGCACACACAGTGGCTGTATATAAGCCATCTTGCAGGTACGAGCAAAGCCCTCTTTAAACCACTGCTTGATTTTGCCGATCGGCACAATATTAGGATTGCGCTTAATCCCGGTTCTACCCAACTTCAAAATTCAGAAACATGGTGGAAGCGCGTTCTAAGAAGAGTCGATGTCTTACTTCTTAACAGGGAAGAAGCCTCCTATTTGACACGCGTTCCGTTCCAAAATGAACACGGGATTTTTGAAAAGCTGGATAAGTGGGTGAGGGGAGTGGTTGCTATGACAGAAGGTCCGAAGGGAGCATTGGTATCCGACGGGCTTCATCGCTGGCGGGCCGGGGCTCTCAAAGAAAAAAGGATTATGGACAGAACGGGGGCGGGAGATGCGTTTGGCGCAGGTTTTGTCGCAGCAATGATGGAGATACAAGGTGGAAGACCCCGGGAAGATGAACTAGAATACGCGGTCCAGCTTGCGAGTGCAAATGCTACTTCACAAATAGAAAAATTAGGTTCCCGTGACGGACTGTTACGCAAAGGAGCGCCCATCA
>JAHCSD010000012.1 GCA_018609185.1 Patescibacteria group bacterium | reverse complement strand
GACGCTTAAAGCTATTCGAGAGGCACACCTCATTGTTATCGGGCCCGGGGACCTCTATACAAGTATTATCCCCAATTTATTGGTTGAGGGAGTTGCCGCCGCAATCGAGAGATCAACTGCAAAAAAAGTATACATATGTAATATTATGACAAAGATGGGTGAAACAAATTCATTCGGAACGGCAGATTTTTTGCGTGAAATCGAGCGGTACCTTGGGAGGAACGTTCTCGATATTTTCCTGGTTAATAGTAAACTGCCGAGGCGCTCGCGGCTCCTCTACTATCTTACACATGACGGGTCGGAACCCATTCGGAATACGTTTGAAAAGAAACTGAAATCTCCCCGTATTATAGAGGCCGACTTATTACGAGAAGGTTCATATGTTCGGCATGATCCTCACAAGCTCGCCGAAACTCTTTTATCGTTATAAATAGGATGAAAATTTTATCTATTAAAGATCAAAACGTAGTGCCCGGGGCCATCTTTGAAGCCTCGTTGGTGTTGCAAGAAGGCGGGGTAGTTGTGTTTCCTACCGACACGCTTTATGCGTTGGGTGCGGATGCCCGGCAGGAAGAAACCATACGAAAAGTGTTTAAGATTAAGCACCGGCCGCTGTCCAGACCCATCCCTCTTTTTGTAAAAGACATTGAGATGCTTAAGCGATACGCCTGGGTTGACTACGGAAAAGACAAGATATTGGATCGAATCTGGCCCGGAGCTGTGACCGTGGTTCTTTTTAAAAAAGATATTCTTCCTTCTTTACTCACCAGCGGGGGAAATACCGTCGGAGTACGAATTCCCGATCACGAAGTTCCCCGCCTTTTAGTCAAATCTCTTGGGGGTCCCATTACGGCTACCTCGGCAAATCTTTCAGGGAATTCACCAAGTAGAAAAATAAAAGACGTTATTGGAGAGTTCCAGCTTGCTTCTTCCAAGCCCGATTTAGTGCTTGATGCAGGCGACCTTCCCGAAAGCAAGCCTTCTACGGTTCTTGATTTGACCCATGACGAACCAAAAGTATTGCGCATGGGTTCAGTAACCAAGCAGCAGCTCGAAGGATTTTTTAATTCATCCCACACATAAACAGCGCAAATTATGTGTGGGATTCATAGCCTAAGAATACTTTGCCTCATTTTCTCCATTCTATTCAAACCAGATATCATCTCGAGCGGGAAATCACAGAGCTCTATATTTCGGTGGCACTGCGGAGTTTTGCGGCCGGAATGATCATTATTTTCGAACCGATTTATTTGTTTACGTATTTCGGAGAATCCCTCCCCAAGACCTTAATCTATTTTGGTTTTATCTCGATGCTCTTTGGGGTATTTGCGCCTCTGGGGGGGAAGATACTTGCCAGGATCGGAGTGAAGCATGCTATGCTTGCGAGCATGCCTTTTTTATTTTTATATTATCTTCTTCTTTCACTTCTTGATTCTCATACCTCGTTTATGCTCGTTGTCCTTGCGATAGCCGTAAGAGTAATGCACAACTTTCTCTATTGGCCTGCCTTCCATACTGATTTTTCTCGAGTGTCAATTAAAGAAAAGAGGGGAGAGCAAGTCGGCCTTCGCAGTATCGCTGTGTCCTTGGGTGCGGTCAGCGGACCCATTATTGGCGGGCTTATCATTACACAGCTTGGGTGGAGCTTCCTTTTTGGCCTTGTTTTGTTGATACTTATTGCCTCGGTCGTACCACTCTTTTTTTCTCCGGAGATTCACGAGTCGTATTCTGATTCATTCGAAAAAGCATTCCTCGACATATTTTCAAAAAAATTCTGGAAAAGTTCTATTGCAATGGGAGCGGCAGGTATTGAGTTTATGATTAATCTCATACTATGGCCTATTTTTCTTTTCACGCTTTCTATTACATTTTTTACTCTCGGTATTATTACTTCTGCATCCCTGGTGTTGGGTGTTTTGTTTACACTATATATCGGAAGGCTTTCCGATAGAATACCAAGCAAACACAGGCTGCTTTTTATCGGATCAATTTTTGTGAGTGCGGCATGGATCTTCAAAATGTTCGTAACAACTCCGTTTAATGCATTTTTGGCTTACACGTTTTACAGAATTTCTATTATCTCGGCCGCCATTCCTTTTCAGTCCATTTTTTATGATAAAAGCGCGGAATCTGATATTTCACGAGAGCGGGTGATTATCTGGCGGGAAGTGTCGCTGAACCTTGCAAGAGGCTTTGGGCTTTTTGCTTTTGCAGGTGTGTTTTTCTTTACCGATAAAATCGTTTTTGCGTTCCCGGCAGCTGCGTTTTTTGCGTTGCTCATAAACCTTATTTAACGACTTTGTCCAAGAGCGAAGCCAAGTGTGACTTGGCGAAGCGATTGGATACAAAGACGTTACCGAGCACTCAATGCATTGAGTGCTCGGTTCTCAATTTTGTAACCACTCACTGTGTTTGTGGGCAAAATTGGAATCGTAAAAGCCAGTCTAAGACTGGCTTTTTATGTTATCCATTGAATACGGCATTAAGACTACGAGTATATTCCAGAAAGAGAGGTTCTAGTTTTTTGAATATTGGATTATCTGCATCTTCTATCCATCGGACGTTTCCCATCGGGGCAATGGCCGTAACATCACTCGCGCGAAATGCAATTTGTTCTCCCGTCCGATATTTTTTTTGAGGATCTATTTCGTCTATAGTTGCGAGGAATATATCAAACAATTTCAGAGTAACAAAGGGAAAGCTTCGTTCACGAGAATGTACGGCAAAGAGCCTGTAGTTTCCTGATTCTTGTTTTTCAGCCGCACCTTGCCAGTTGTTGCTCCGCATCATCTCGAGTGCTTTTTCATGGATTTGGAAAAGTTCATCACCATATACGTCTCGAGGGATCTGATAAGTAATCGGGTTGTCCGGCATATCCGTTCCTCTTCTTTATTTTGTGTTGTAAAAGTTCTTGGTGCCGCGGGAGAGACTCGAACTCTCATGGAGTTGCCCCCATAGGTTTTTGAGACCTACGCGTCTACCAGTTCCGCCACCGCGGCCGTATTTTGATCATAGCACGCTAAGTTGCAAAATGTAAAATATTTTGATAAGGTATCGTAATGGCAAGGATCATCACCATATGTAATAATAAGGGGGGAGTGGGGAAGACAACTACTGCAAGCAATGTTGGGGTGTTTCTTTCGGCACTCGGCAAAAAGACACTTCTTATCGATCTTGACCCCCAGGCAAATGCCACGATGAGCCTTGGGCTAGATCCGGGAGATGTTGAGCGAGGTATATACCACGTTCTTACCGGAAGCGTGGCTCCCCGGGAAGCCGTAAAAAAAACACACATCTTTGGATTTGATATTATTCCCTCTTCAATTGATCTTGCAGCGATTACCGTAGAATTAATTAACGTGAAAGAGCGGGAATATGTACTTGAAAAAGCTCTTAAGAAACTTTCGTCCCACTATGATTATATCTTTATCGATTCGCCGCCCTCTCTCGATATTTTAACGGTAAACGGGTTTGTGGGGGCAAAAGAGATTATTATTCCGATTCAATGTGAGTATTTTGCGCTTGAAGGGTTAACCCAGCTTCTTTCAACCATTGATCTTGTCTCTAAAAACCTCGGTCGAAAACCTGAATTTATTGGCGCGCTTCTTACGATGTATGACCGGAGAAATAAGCTTTCGCGAGAGGTTGCAAAGATCGTACGAAACGATTTTCCGGGGTACATTTTTGATACGGTTATTCCCAGGAATATAAGTTTGGCGGAAGCGCCTCGTGCCAAAAAAACAATTTTAGAACACGCGCCCCTTTCTCCCGGGGCAAAGGCATACCGACAGCTCGCACAGGAACTTGTGAGGCGCGGGAACACAAATATATGAAATCAACATTAGGAAAGGGGCTTGAAGCCCTGATTCCTCAAAAAAAATCAAAACGGTTTCGTCTTTCTCTTTCGCGCGGGGGGAGTCAGACTTCCTTCGGCGGGTTTGCTCCCCCAAAGAAAGAAAGCATCTTTCTTATTGAGGTTGGTAAAATAAAGCCTAATCCGCATCAGCCAAGAAAAGATTTTTCAAAGCAAGAATTAAAAAATCTTGCAGATTCCATCAAAGAATTTGGCGTGCTTCAGCCTTTGATTGTGGTAAAAATAGAGAAAGAATCGGCTATGGGTACCCGGGTAGATTACCAACTCATTGCGGGAGAACGCAGGTGGCGCGCCGCAAAGATGGCGGGCTTTGATTCCGTTCCCGCGGTAGTTCGAAGCATTGACGACCAAATGAATTTAGAGGTTTCGCTTGTAGAAAACATTCAGCGAGAAGACCTCAACGCCCTTGAGCGGGCTCAAGCTTTTCAGGAATTAATCGATGAATTCAATCTTACCCAGAAAGATATCGCACAGAGAGTAGGAAAGAGCCGTGAATCAATCGCAAATACCCTACGGCTCCTTGATCTCTCGTCCGACATCAAAAAGCACCTTTCCCAGAGTGATATTACCGAAGGGCATGCGCGCGCGCTTATTGGGATAGCAGACAAAAACGAACGTGATTCGCTCTTGAAAAAGATTCTTGAGGAGCAACTTAACGTACGGGGGGTTGAGGAGCTCGCAAGAAAAATAAAAAAGCCTTTTCGTAAGTCATCGAAGGCGGAAGATTTTTCTGAATGGGAAGATAAAATCGAGCAAAAATTCGGCGTGAAAGTGAAGGTAAATGTAAAATCAGGAAAGGTTATTCTCGAATTTAAAAATCTCAACGATCTCAAAAAACTTACGTGAGATTTTGTGTCAGTTCCCTTATCCCACAAACTGGTGTTCGATCTCCTCAACCGAGGGGACGTTTTTTATTTTAGTCACCAGGCGTGAAAGTTTTGTCCTGTCTTTTATTTGCACCGAAACGTTTATGATAACGGGAGCGTCTTTTGACTTTGCATCACTTGTGATATTGAGAATATTAATATCGGATCCGGAAATGACTGCTGATATGTCTCGTACCAGACCTACACGGTCCCGGGCATAAATTTTAAGACGAGCTTCTCGATGTTCGGGTGCAAACCCTATTTTTTTTCTTCGTAAACTCTGTTTTATCTTTGCTCGCGCGCCACTTGTCTTTACATACCCCAGCCATTTTTCTGACGGTTTTTTGTTTTTCTGAATGAGAATTTCTACTACATCGCCGTTTTGAAGAGAGGAATCAAGCGAAACCATCTTTCCGTTGACTTTTGCGCCCGTTGCCTGGTTTCCAATTTCCGTATGGATTTGATAGGCGAAGTCTACAGGCGTGGCATCAGCCGGGAGGTCAAGAACTTCGCCTTTGGGGGTAAGTACGAAGATGCGATGTTTGAAAAAATCTATCTTCAGGCTTTCAAGGAATTCTTCTCGTCCCGTTACCTCTTTTTGCCAGTTTTTGAGCTGGTCCACCCACGCGAGTCGGGGATTCTGCATGACCACCCCCTTATCTGGCTTCCCGCCCTCACTATAAGCCCAGTGCGCCGCGATCCCGAACTCTGCGGCTTTATGCATTTCAGGGGTTCTGATTTGAAACTCGGTTATCTTTCCGTTTTCGCAAAATACAGTGGTATGAAGACTCTGATACCCGTTTGGTTTGGGGAGTGAGATATAGTCTCTGATAAGACCCGGAAGAGGCCTCCATTTTTTATGTATGACGCCAAGCGTCCCATAGCACTCCTTTATATCTTTTACAATAATTCTCATAGCTATTAAGTCATGGATGCGCGAGAATTCCATATCCCGTTTTAACAGTTTTTGATATAGGCTGTAGTAGCCTTTCGCGCGGTGGTTTATTTCAATGGGTACTATTTCTTCTTTTTTTAATTCTTTCCGTATGGTGGGTTCAATACGCTTGAGGTATTGTTCTCGTTCTTGGTATTCTTCCTTTACGTGTTCTGCGAGCCAGGCGTATTCTTCCGGAAATACGACGGGAAAGGAAAGGTCCTGAAGGGTGCGCGCAATTTGTCCGATTCCGAGGCGGGACGCGATCGGAGCGTATACTTCGAGAGTTTCGAGCGCAATCCGTTCTCGTTTCCGTTCGGGAAGATGCTCAAGCGTCTTCATATTATGAAGTCGATCAGCAAGCTTGATAAGAACTACGCGGATGTCTTCTGCCATTGCAAGGAACATTTTTCGCAGGTTTTCTATTTGCCGTTCTACTCCCCGATATTTTATTTTTCCCAGCTTCGTAACTCCATTTACTAGGAAGGCAATTTCTTTTCCGAATTCTTGTTCAATGTCTTCGATGGTTGTCGGGGTATCGTCCACCACATCGTGCAGAAGTGCGGCTGCGATGGTTGCTTCATCCAGATACATTTGCGAGAGGGTGTAGGCTGCTTCAAGCGGATGGGTGATATACAGGTCACCCGAGGCGCGTTTCTGCCCCTTGTGAGCGTTTTCTGCAACATTCCACGCACGTTTAATAAGTTCCACGTCCGCTTTGGGATTTTGATGCGTTATTTCTTTAATTATTTTTTCGATTGATCCCACACATAAGGAGCACTGGCGCCGAGCGCCAAAATCTAAATAGTGCTTCTTATGTGTGGGATTGACACGTCTGTCGTTTATACTCTAGTCTATACTCAAAGCTGTCCTTTTACAACGTGTGTTTCGGGAGGTGAATAGTGAATCCATATGTGAATTCAATCCTTGCCGCGTTTCACCGGCAGCCAAAACCTTCATTTGTTTCTATTGATACGCAAAAGCTTCGGGAGCTTGCCGAGCGTTTTGCAGAAGAAGAGTTTAAGGTTCCCAGCTGGCGCGCGCCGGTATTTTTCGAGAAAGACTCTCCAGAATTTATAGACTTCCTTGGCGTAGGGAATAGTATCAATTTCTGCTTCCGGGATCCAGGCACCAAGCAGCGTTTCCGGATGGAATATCAAGGAGGCGTGTGGGAAGGCGCATTTGGCATGTGGGCCTCGCTCACGCGAGCACTTGAAGAAGGAATCCCCGTACTTGATGCTGAATTTTTGGCAGATAATCTCACCCTTGATCTCACGCGTCATATCTTTCGGGGCGATCCTCCTATCCCCATGCTTGAAGAACGCTTCAATATGCTGCAGGAAACCGGTTTTTGTCTGACTGAGCGATACGGAAGTTTTCATCAGCTGTTTGAAGATGCTGATTTCTTAGCGTTTAATAACGGCAAAGGTATTGTCGAGCGCCTTGTGCAAGATGTTACCTCGTTCTTCGACGTTAATCGTGACCCGAGAACAGGACGGCTGCTCGAATTTCACAAACGTGCAAACCTTCTGGTGCTTATGTACCAGGGGCGGGCTCTTGATTCTGGGGGTGCCCTGTCCATCGTGAAAGATGCAGCAGATCTTACCCCCCCGGCTGACTACGAGGTGCCTAAGTCATTAAAATATCTTGGTATATTGAAGTATCGAAAAGAGCTCGAGCAAACAATCTCTCGCCAAGAACCCATTATCCGAGACACCGCTTCGGAAATCGACATCCGCGCCCAAACCGTAGGAGCAATGTTCGTGCTTTGTAAGCGTATAAACACTCTTCGGAAAGATCCTATCAGTATTGTGGAGCTTGACTATAAACTTTGGTCCGAGGGGAGAAGTTCTCCCGATCCGCACCACCTTACTGAAACCACCGCGTATTAATTCCAAAACCAAAAGCGCCCCTCGACTTCGCTCGGGGTGCTTTTTCCTTTCCGCGTAGTTCTGCGTTATGTTCCGCGTGGTTCCGCGATGAAACCACAGGTTTTATCCGAACACTTATTCTGATTTCTCTCTTCTACAAGAAGCGACCCGCATTCAGGACATTTTTCACCCGTAGGACGCGACCAAAGGGCAAAGTCGCACTTGGGCCATTGATTACACCCGTAAAACGTTCTTTTTCTCTTTGACTTTTTTTCACTAATTTTTCCCTTGCCGCATTTGGGACAGGGGACATCAGTGGATTTTTCAAGGCTTTTTGTATTCTTGCAGTCCGGGAAACCGGTGCATGCCATAAATTTTCCAAATCTTCCGTATTTAATTATCATTGGCTTTCCGCATTTCTCACATACTTCTTCGGTTTCTTCTGTAAGATCCTTTTTTTCTACGTTTTCATATTTTTGTTCCAAGTTTTTCTTAAAAGGATCGTAAAATGTTTTTATGACGGGCACCCATTCGGTTTTCCCTTCCGCGATGTTGTCGAGATCTTCTTCCATGTGAGCGGTAAACGCAATATCAACAATTTTTGGGAAGTGTTCGACTAACATGTCATTTACAAGAGTACCAATTTCAGTTGGACGAAACCGTTTCTGTTCATCTTTTTCAACATATCCTCGGTCTTGAATGGTAGACATAATAGGGGCATAGGTGGAGGGTCTGCCGACGCCTTCTTTCTCGAGTGTCTTCACCAACGTTGCTTCACTGTAGCGTGGCGGGGGTTTTGTGAAGTGCTGTTCCGGAATAAGTTTTTGGAGGTCGAGTATTTCTCCTTCCTTAAGATCGGGCAGCATGGTTTCTTCAAATTTGATAGGATAGACCTTCAAAAATCCATCAAACTTCATAATCTGCCCTGTAGCTCGAAAAGTATAATTTTTGTTGTCTGTTGTCTGTTTACTGTTGTCTGTTTCGATCTCTATGGTAGTAGAGTCGAAACGTGCTGAACTCATTTGAGAAGCAACAAACCGCCGCCACACTATATCGTAAAGTTTGTATTGTCTTGCGTCTAGATATTCTTTTATAGATTCAGGTGTTCGCCTTGGATCCGTCGGACGAATCGCCTCATGTGCCTCTTGGGCGAGCCGTGATTTGGTTTTGAATATTCGGGACGCATGATAGTCTTTTCCGTATTCATGTTCAATAAATTTTTGTGCCGCGGTTTGGGCAGATGAGGCAACATGTACCGAATCAGTTCTCATATATGTGATAAGGCCTACTGCTCCTTCTCCTAAGTTTGTCCCTTCGTAAAGCTGTTGTGCAATTCTCATCGTGAATTTGGCAGACATGTGGAGCCTCCTCCAGGCATCTTGCTGAAGGGTGCTGGTGGTATAGGGCGCAAAAGGATGTTTTTGAGTCGCCTTCTTCTCTATGGACTCAATTTTATATTCGGCTCCTTCTAAGTCCTTAATAATTTTATCTGTTTCTTTTTCTGTGTTTATCCCTAATTTCGGTATCGTGTTTTCTCCGATTTTTATCAACTGTGCGAGAAATTCTGTTGTCTGTGATTGAAGCAAAGCTTCAATCGTCCAGTATTCTTCCGGAATGAATTTTTCTATCTCTCGCTCGCGTTCTGCCACCAGACGTACAGCCACGGATTGGACTCTTCCTGCTGAAAGCCCTTTTGCGACTTTTTTCCAAAGAAATGGTGAGAGATTGTATCCTACAAGTCTGTCGAGGATTCTTCTTGCTTGCTGTGCATCAACCAAATTCATATCGATTTCTCGAGGATGCGCGAGCGCCTCTTCTATTGCATTGTTTGTAATTTCATGGAATACAATTCGTTGAACCTCTTTTTGTTCTTCCCCGCCCAGTGCTTGAAGGAGATGCCACGCGATAGCTTCTCCTTCTCTATCTTCGTCGGTCGCCATAATAAGAACGTCTGCTTTACTCGCAGACTTTTTGAGTTCTGTGACAGCTTTTTTTGATTTTGTAGGGATCACATACGTGGGCGTAAAATCATGTTCCACGTCAACCCCTAGCTTGGTCTTGGGCAAATCCCGCACATGACCAAAAGAGGACATCACCCGATAGTCCTTTCCAAGAAATCTTTGAATTGTTTTTGCCTTCGTGGGGCTTTCCACCACTACAAGTTTCATATGCGTTAACGTTTTATGGTATACATCCCCTTTCCCAGGTTTTGGAGCCTTCCGTCGATTTCCATCATGGTAAGGAGAGAAGAGACACTCTGGGGTTCCATATGAGCGTGTTTGATTATTTCGTCTATTGGAAGCCCCGAGTCGGCCTCATGTAGTATCTTGAGTATGACTTTTTCTTCTTTTGAGCCCGCAAGGATCATTTCTTCGTTTTGAATGTTCACATTAATATTAAGTTCTTCAAGAATATCCCGAGCGGAAGAGACCAGTTTGGCTCCTGTTTGTATAAGATTATTTGTTCCCTGTGAATTCTTTGCAAAAATAGGGCCCGGAATAGCGAACACATCTTTATTTTGATCAAGCGCGTGATTTGCGGTTGAAAGTGCCCCGCTTCTTTCCGGGGCCTCGATGACCAATGTTCCTCGGGTGAGCCCGGAGATAATTCTGTTTCGTTGGAGAAAATTAGAGCGCCAAGGCTCCGTACCCGGCGGAAACTCGCTTATTACCGCACCCTCGTGTTCTATGATTTCACGGGCAAGGCGTTTATTTTGAGGCGGGTAAAGAGTCTTCTCGTCAATTCCCCCGCCAAGCACCGCAATGGTTTTTCCACCCGCATCCAATGCCGCGCGATGTGCGAGCGCATCAACTCCTATTGCCATGCCGCTTACTATGGTAAATCCGTATCGCGCGAGCTCGCGTACGATGGGTTCGGTCACTTCTTTTCCATAAGGAGAGTTACGGCGCGTGCCTACAACTGCAAGTGACCGTTCGTAATTATACTCTAAATTACCCCGTATCCAAAGTTGAGGTGGGGGATTGGGGATATGCTGAAGAATTTCCGGATATCCGGAATCCTCGATTGAAATCGTTTGTATGTCTTTCATCGTAACATGAGTTAACGTTCGTCAGTATAATCAGAGATCCAGCGTTTAGTCAAGAAAATTTATAGCCAATGCAACGAAGTCTTGCTTCGTTGCATTGAATTTGTTTTGCTTGAAATAGCTTGTAAAATTGGGTAGAGTATAAGGTAGCTCGCCAGAGGCGAGCACCAATGTTTCTTGCTAAATCAGAGATTTAGAGAAACATTGTGGGCCTATAGTTTAATGGTAGAACACGGCATTCGCATTGCCGAAATGGGAGTTCGATTCTCCCTAGGTCCATAGGGCTTTGTCCAAAGATCGGAAGAGCA
>JAHCSD010000116.1 GCA_018609185.1 Patescibacteria group bacterium | reverse complement strand
AGAGGCGAATGGGCAGATCCGTATCGAATTAGCCGAATAACCAAATTATTGAATACCGAAGACATGGTTTCACCGAATGATTTCCGAAACATTCAGGGGGATGTATACTCGGTACCTGCCCGGGAACTTCTTATGCTGCTTCCCGAGGTTTCCTTCAAAGACCCTAAGACGGAGGCCATTGTCGAGCGGTTGCGGTATTGGGATTATAGGCTTACGGCCGAAAGTTCTAACGCAGCACTCTTTGAAGTGTTCGCCTATCATTTGTATAGAAACGTATTTGCTGCAACCCTCGGCGAGTTACTCGGATTCTATATGGGTGGGGGGATTCATGAAATGGCCCACATCAATGCGTTGGGGTTCCGCGCGACATCAAATCTCATTCGATTTTTAAGAGATGTTCCATCTGACTGGTCATTTGGAGAAGGGGTTACACTCCAAGACGTTGTTCGGAAGAGTTTTGAAGAGGCGATTGATTATCTCCGGAGCACGCTCGGAAAAGATGATACGAAATGGCAATGGGGAGAGCTTCACACGGTAACCTTCCCGCATGTCTTGGGGCGCAACAAGATCCTGCAATGGATCTTTAACAAGGGGCCTTATCCTCTTAGGGGGGATGCCAATACGGTTCCCCAAGCCTCGTACGACCCCATGAACCCCTATACATGTACTGCATCAATTGTTTCTTACCGGCAGATTATCGACCTTGATGATTTGAGCACATCTTGGGCGGTTAATTCCACGGGTGCCTCGGGCCAGCCGGGGAGTCGTCACTATGGTGATCAAATAGCTTTCTGGCGGGGCTTTAGATTACACCCCGTGCTATTTAACAAAAGAGATATACGAAAGAATGCGGAAGGCACACTTGTCTTAGAACCCGAAACAAAATCACAAAAATAAAAAGCCAGTTTGAACTTGAACTGGCTTTTTTGGTGTTGTTGGAGTAGAGTGAACTCATAACGTCCTTTAACAAAGATAAGCGGTGAAGAGAATGAAGTGGCTTCTGTGTGATTTCCATGTGCATACAAAAATGAGCGATGGCTGGGTGCCGCTACTGGAACCAAGTGGCGAAAACTCCATCATCGATATTTTTGGTAAAGGTGGAGTAGATGTTCTTAATGTCGCCGATCACCTGTATGATACCATATCAGACCACGGCAAGCGTATGCATCGCGCAGGGAAGAACATAGACGACTGGGACGTCTATACCCGGGAGATTGAAAAGGCGAAGCGATACGCCCGTGAACGATACAATATGCTGGTTATCCGTGGGTCTGAAATAACGAATTACATAGACGGTTTTCATATTGTGGCCGTTGATCTCAAGAAACCCGTTGATGCAAATCTCCGTGCTGAGGAAGTAATCAAAGAAATCCATCGGCAAGGAGGAGTTGCAATTTCTGCCCATCCCTATGACAGGTCGGACGTTCCGGGCGTTCCCAAGAGGGGATACGTATTTCATCTTTGGGATCATCTTCCTCAATTTCGGGATGTTGTCGACTTGTGGGAGATTGGAAACGGAAATATACTCTATGAAAAAGTTGCGGAAGAAAAGTTGCGATTTGTTGCTGATTCCGATTTTCATCACACAGGCACACATGACCATCCCAATCAATTTTATTCCTGGAAAACACTGGTGAATGCGCGCAAAAACATTTCCTCAATCAAAAAAGCCCTTCTCGAGCAGAACGTAGCAATAATTAAAGTCATTAATAAAAACCGGTTATAAACCGGTTTTTTTGTTCTGTAAAACTGTTATTAGTTATCCACAGTTGACCCCGTTAGAGTTTCTAGAATTTTTAGTTATCCACAAGTAGGAGTTATAAAGAACTTTATTGGATAATAACTAAAACAAAAATGGCTTGATTAAGCCATTTTTGCTGTGTATGGGATTTAGAAACTCTAACGGGGTTGACAGCTTTTTGGGGTTGTTTTTTCGTGGTATAATATAAATAGGTTATCCCGTATCGGATACAAAGTTTGGCCTAGGGCTCTAGGACTCGAACAGAATCAATTTAGCGGAGCGAATTCAGGCAAGATTCGAGGCGCGAGGAGTGATGCGTACCCTCTCGGGTACGTGAACGACGAGTAACGAAGAAGCTTGCCTGAATGCGCCCGCCCAAAGGGAAGCTAAAAAATGGCTGATTTCTTCGCTGCTTCTCCTCGAAGTAGCCTCTGCTACTCCTTTGTCGCAGCATCTTCGAAATCCTCTCATTTTTTAGCTTCTAAAGTTGATTTTGTTCGAGTCCTAGAGCCCTAAGTACATCTTTTATGGAGGGTCAACCAAACGAATACAAACATAAAGATACCCATCAATATATCTCGCTCGGCGAGGCAGATGAGCTTTCTCCTTATTCACAGGATTATTTAAAGTTGCGTGCACGGCAGGGGAAACTGAAAGCGGTTAAGATCGGCCGGAATTGGGTAACCACAAAAGAATGGCTCGATGAATATATCCACCAATACAACGGTAAATCAAAGGACACTGCCCAGATAAACGGACGGGTCGAGAAGGTGTTAGTGCCAGAAGAACGGTACCGAGACATCTCTAGTGCAAAATACAAAAGTTCAAAAACTACTTTCATGCCAAAACTGGCTCTTGTGCTCGTTCTGGCTTTTTTGATTGCGGGAGGAATATATGCCGAGACACAGTCAGGAGTT
>JAHCSD010000115.1 GCA_018609185.1 Patescibacteria group bacterium | reverse complement strand
TACCACTCGATCTTGTTTCGGTAGTCAACAACAAGTTGGGTGTATGCCTTAGCCTGAGCTTCATAGGCAATGTCTACGAAGCCAGTGTCGGCTCCTTTGATTTCAACGCCTTCTGCCTGGGCTATGGCCTGTTCGTAAGCCGGACGAGTGTCAAGGAACGCTTGCATGTCGTTAATCGCATCAAGGCTAGAAAAGTAGTTCACAGCCCAGAGAATACCGATTACAATGGCGGCAATGAACCCCAGGCATGTCACGACAAATCCTGGAATGCCCAGAAACAGATTGTTACTTTTATCTCCTTCGATCATCATCACGATACCGACCACAAAGGCCACCAAGCCCCCAGCTATCAAAAGTACCGGGATTAAAATTGACACGGTATATTACCTCCTTTCTTGAAAGATCCGAACACGTCATCCTAACATATTATAAAATTTATGTCAAGCCTTGAACCTAATTTTCAAGAACCACAACCAGAAATAAAATTATCGTCGTCGCTGGGTAAACGAATACTCGGATTTTTGTTATTGGTTACGATTATAGGATTTTCACTCTTTGTATTCAAGACCGCAAGAACCCTTGGCGTCATAACCATCAACAGTTCTGGTAAGAGTGAAATTTTTATCCAAAAAGAGAAAGAACTCTACCGGGATCCTGACCGTATCAACATCCTTCTTCTAGGTATTCGAGGCGCGGATGATCCCAACGGAGGGTTGCTCGCGGATATGATTATGCTCGTAAGTATTAATAAAAAGGACGGGAGAGTCGCGCTTATCTCTGTCCCGCGTGATCTCTATGTAGATATCCCCGGACATGACAAGAAAGAGCGTATAAACTTTGCATATGCTAAGGGAGAAGAGTTACAATATGGAGGTGGGGGAGTGCTTCTTTCAAAACGAGTAGTTTCCGGTGTTACAGGAGTATATATTGATCACGCAGCCTCTGTTGACTTTATCGTGTTTAAAGAGGTGGTGGAGGAGCTCGGCGGGATTGATGTCTATGTGCCGCAAGATTTCCGGGAGCCTACACAGTGGACGTATGAGTTTTTTGTTCCTAAGGGGTGGAATCATATGGATCCAGAGACGGCTCTTTACTATGTACGCTCCAGATTCTCTACAAGTGATTTTGACCGGGCACGACGTCAACAAGACATACTGCTTGCAATAAAAGACCGGTTGTTCTCGCTCGGGGTACTGGCAAATCCCACAAAAATTTTTAATTTCCTCGATATTATTGGACGGCATGTGAAAACGGATATGGATACAGGCGCCATAAAAGATCTGATAAAACTTGCCACAAAAAAGGATCTAGAGATTGTTACGCGTAAGGTTCTTGATACAACGGAAGATGGATTTCTCTATACCACAACCATAGGAGGCGCCTATGTGTTGCTGCCCGCGGGAGGCAGCTTTGATGCTATTCAAAACTATGTGATTAATATATTTGAGGAATAATGGCAAAATTTAAAATAGTTATATTTATACTTCTTGTTGCAGGAATTGCCTATACCGCGGGTGTACAAACGGCCGATTATTTTGCGCCGGCTTCTTCCCGTGTAGAAGGGGTTTATAATAAAGAATCCGGAAAACCGGAGGGGGTTGATTTCAGTCTTTTTTGGGAGGCATGGAAAGCGATTCAGGAAAAACACATTAAACAAGGAGAACTGGATACGCAAACATTAGTGTACGGGGCGATTCGCGGGCTTGTGGGAGCGCTTGACGATCCGCACTCGACATTTTTTACGCCTGAAGACACCAAACGATTCTACGAAGATATTTCGGGCAGTTTTGAGGGCGTGGGCATAGAAATCAGTATTCGAAAAGGCGTCCTTACGGTGATCAGTCCCCTAAAGGGCACCCCCGCGGATCAGGCGGGAATACGGGCGGGAGATAAAATCATAAAGATTGATGAGACGCTTACGAACGATTTAACGCTGGATGAGGCAGTAAACCTTATTCGGGGGCCCGGGGGAACGACCGTAACACTAACCGTTTTCCGTGAAATATCAGATTCCTCGCTTGATATTCCCATTGTTCGTGATACGATTATTGTCCCTGTGCTCGAATGGGAAATGAAGGAACCGGGCATAGTCTATCTTCAAATTTTCCATTTTGCCGAAAAGACCGAGGATAATCTTCGTATAGCTATCCCACAGATATTGAATGCGGGGAGCGAAAAGATTATACTTGACCTAAGGAATAATCCCGGGGGGCTACTCGATGTCTCAGTAGCGGTCGCTGGATTCTTTCTTGAAGAAGATTCTCTGGTTGTCAGTGAACGCTTCGCCGACGGAAGAGAAGGGCACGAGCTTCGTTCGGGTCATGGAGGGGCGCTAAAAGATTTGCCCATGGTCGTTCTTGTAAATGGGGGGACCGCTTCGGCCGCCGAGATCTTAGCTGAAGCATTACGAGTAAATAGGGGGGTTCAGCTTGTTGGTGAAAAAACATTTGGAAAGGGATCGGTGCAGGAGCTGTACTCGCTAGATTCTTCCAGTCTTAAACTAACGGTAGCTGAATGGCTTACCCCCAAAGGGGAATCAATTAACGATAATGGCCTTGAGCCAGATATTGTGGTGGAGCTTACCGAGGAGGATTTTGAAGAAGAGCGCGATCCGCAGCTAGATAGGGCTTGAGATTATAAGGGCTTTGTCCAATTAGCCGAG
>JAHCSD010000114.1 GCA_018609185.1 Patescibacteria group bacterium | reverse complement strand
AGAAGATGTCGAAACCGCGTTTCGCTATTTCGTATCCCGTATCAGTTTCTCGATTAAGATTTTCTAAAAACCAATGTTCCTGGATGAGGTAGAGCGGCACCCTTCCAGTTATTTCTTCGTAGAGGTCCGGCGTTTTCTTAAATTCTATGCCACGAGGAATATAGGAATAAAGGTTGAGGTCTTGTGCGTCGGAGTCGCGAGAGAAGCATATTACGTCAACTTGGTGATTCTTAAGATATTTTTCAAATTCTTCTTTTGTCTCGAGTCCGATAACACCCTTCGGATTTGGGGCGTTTGCGGGAGAGGGGAATATTGCACGAGGTTCGTAGCCAAGTTGAGAGTTAGCGAACATCTCTCTTGCGAGTTCTTTTGTTTCGGGATTTTCTCCTACTACGACCATATGTTTGCGGAATCTCGATAATCCCGTAAGCGCATTATATCCATAGCGCCAGAGTGAGAAGAGAACACTGAAAAAGAAGAGATCAAGAAAAAGAATTGTTTTGGGAGTGATTGCAAAATAGGGGATGAAGTAAAAGAACCCTATGGCGAGGGCAGCATTGATAAGAAGTGCGCGGGCAAGATTTCGGAAGAACAAGACCCGGTTTCCGAGAGTTCGTGCGTCATACAAACTTTGGCTTAAGAGTACGCCTGTCCACATGCCGAAAACTATGGTAAAAGGGAGAAAGTGGCGGTTCCAGACTTCAAGATTTATATTGAATCCGGAACGAACAAAAAGCGCCATAAAAAGCGCCGCATACAGGATAAGTACGTCGCCGCCGATAAGTAAGACTCGTTTTATGATATTCGCCATACGCTTACTATAGCGTGGAATAACTTTAAGTTTCAAGCTAATTTCGGGAGGTTGAACCTCCCCGGGGAGGTTCAACCTCCATACTATGGAAAAAATCGAACAGTATCTGGAACATATACTCAAATACGGTATTTTCGCGTGTCTTTTTATTCCGCTTGTGGTGACCTCGTTCACCTTGTTTCCGTTTGTCTTTGGGAAAGCAACCCTTTTTGCGATACTGACCGAAATTCTTTTTGCGGGCTTTGTACTGCTCGTGTTACTTAACAGAGCCCACCTCCCACGCCCGAGTCCTCTGTTACTTGCATTAGGAATTTGGTTTGGAGTTCTTGTGTTGAGTACCGTTTTCAGTATTAATCCAATGCGTAGTTTCTGGTCAACTATTGAGCGGCGTGAAGGGCTTCTGCTTTTTACTCATCTTATACTGTTTTTCATTGTGCTCATCGGAATATTCAGAAAGAAAGAAGACTGGACACAACTCTTTCAAGTATCCATCTTTGTGAGTATTCTCGTTAGCCTTTATACTCTTCTTCAGTTGTTTCCCGTAGACATTCCATTTGTCTCTGCCACGAGAAACATTTCACGGCCCGGGGGACCGCTTGGAAATCCTGTATTTTTGGGGAGCTATCTGCTATTTCATGTTTTTTTGTCATTTCTCTTCTTTTTTAATTCCGAGGATTCCCGGCGAAAAATTATTTATGGATCCATTGCCGGGTTTCAGCTTGTGATAAGCCTGCTTCTCGTGAGCGCCCGCGCAGCCTCACTGGGGATTCTGGGAGGCATATTTATCTTTACGGGTCTTTGGATCCTATATGAGGCAAAACCGAAAATTAAGATGGCTTTTGCGGCATCGGTAATTCTTCTTTTGGTTATAGTAGGATCACTATTTGTGGGTGCAACCAGCGGTGCGTTGGAAAAGAGCTACTTTGCGGATCGCTTTTTTAATCTCAAAAGAAGTTTTGATGCTCCGGGGGCAACCGGCAAACAGCGTATAATTGAGTGGGAGGCGGCGCTTAAGGGGATAGGAGATCGACCCCTATTTGGCTGGGGCCTGGATAATTTTTCGGCGCTTTACGATCGCCATTTTCCACCCGAGCACCCCTATTATTTTGCGGCGGAACACAGGGTGGGGGTTGATCGGGCCCATAGCCTTTATTTTGACTGGGCTTCAGCCACCGGTATGGCGGGGCTTGTCAGCTTTCTTGTTCTCTTAGGAGTATCCGTTTGGATGCTTTTCCGGGGATTGAAAAAGAATACAATCTCTCGTATTCTCGTATACGTATTGAGCGGCCTTTTCGGCGCGTACCTTATTCAGGGCATTTTTACCTTTGACACGATAAATACCTATATCCCGCTATTTCTCATAATTGGCTTTGTCCATTTCTTAACTACTAGTCCTCGATCGTTACCCGCCGAACACCGAATCAATGCAACGAAGCAAGGCTTCGTTGCATTGATTTTAACGTTTGTTGTGCTTTTGGCGGTTTTAATTCCCGTGATGTATGTGGTGAACATAAAGCCTACCCAAGCCGTGATCTTTGCGCGGGAAGGGTTTCTCGCAAGAGCACGGGGCGATGTCGATGGGTCGCTTGGGTGGTTCAATAAGTCGTTTTCCTTGGATACGTTTGCTAGTCACGAAGTACGATTAAATTTTGCGAATGGTTTGAATCCAAGGAACAAGGAGGAATTCGAAAAAAGCTTTTCTGTTGCCCAAGCGCAGCTTAAAGAGACCGTTCTGCGTAATCCACACGAGGTGCGGTATTATCTGGGGCTTGGAAGGCTTTACAATAAACAGGGGGCCCTATTTGACCCAGCATCTCTTACGGATGCAGAAGAGATATTGAGCGCGGGGCTAGATCGGAAGA
>JAHCSD010000113.1 GCA_018609185.1 Patescibacteria group bacterium | reverse complement strand
CTTTCTGTGGCATTTACGGGCTTAGCGCTCTTTAGTGTCGGAGCTCTTCGGAGTTTAGTGTATCCAAAGAGTTGGTTCCGAGGAGGGCTTGAAATTTTGTTGATTGGCTCTGTCGCGGCTTCGGCCGCCTACTTCATCGGCTTCTTCCTCGAAAAAATCGTAAGCAGGGTAGTCTAAAAAAACGCAAAGCGAAACCGAACAAGGGCCTTCATTGTTCACGCCTCCATTTATATAATTCCTTAATGATCCCACTCGCGTCCACGAAGAAAATGAACGCCCTTGTTCGGTTTCTTAAGGAGGAGAGGGAGACGCTTTTCCTAGCGAATGCCTGCTCTCTTTTCTAAAGATATGAATAAAATTGTATTATTACTCATTGTCGTAGGACTTCTCGTTGTAGGGGGGTGGTTTGCATTGCAACAGCAAACCCAACCAACGTCATTACCACAAGTAGAGGAACAGACACAAATTCCCACTCCAGCCCAAATACCATCTTCCACAGCACCCCCAGAAGAATCAGTTCCAATAGTTGAAGACGAAACTGCTGACTGGAAGGTATATCGAAATGAGAAGTATGGTTATGAAATAAAGTACCCCGATAACGAGAGTTGTGGCGGAGGAGAACTTGGTGTGTCTCCCGAAGAACAGTTTTCTTGTTATGTTAGTATAGGAGGGGGTGCGGGGGTGAATTTCCTTATTCGACACGTCAAAGCAGATGATAATGGGATAATAAACTATAGCGGACCTAGCGGTATCTCTTTACATTCATCCTCGACGAATGCTCTGAAAATTCTGTCTGAAATACTAAAAGAGCAGGGCTATGCGTTGTTGCCGGAGGAACGTATAGGAGGAGTCGAAACCACTCGACTTATTAAGGAAAAGGACATCGGGAATAATCACCAATATAATGAGTTTCGATATGCGGTGAATAACAGAGTGCTGTATGAGATTGGCTATTCGTTTTATGGTTCGTCTGAAAGGGTGGGTGAATACAAGTCAGGACTTAGCATATTTGACCGAATCCTCTCCACGTTTAAATTTATAGGACAATGAACACCATCAGAAAGTCCAACTTCCTTCAAGAATTTCTAAAACCGAATAGGAAAAATAAATTGACCTAATTGCTCTAATTGACCTAATTACTCTAATCAAGGCCCAAATCCCAATGCCAAAATGTTTAGGTTAATTAGAATAATTTCGTTCTTACCTCCTCTCCTGCCTTATCTATTTCATCTTTTCTAAAATATTCAAACGAAAAAGTTCCTTAAAGTGAGGGTAGGGGCCTTGAAAAGACGCGGTCGAAATCCCCAGCGAGGATTTCGCCGCTCTGTACTCGGCCTCGCTCCTCCGACCGTTATGTCGGAGACCATGCCCGCTTCGACCTCCGTAAGCTTTTCAACGCCCGCACCCTTCACGAAACTAACCGCTAACCACTAATTCTGTGGATCTAAAAACTATTCTTATCATCGGTCATGCTATTGGCGCGGTTTTGGGCGTGGGGGGTGCCACCATGAGCGATCTCATGTTTTTCAAGAGTGTCAAAAATCTCAAGATCTCAAAAACAGAGATGAAATTCATGGAACTCGGTTCTCTTCAGGTCTGGGCCGGGATCGCGCTCACGATTATTTCAGCCATAGGGTTTTTCATCTGGTTTCCGGAACTGCTTAAGACGTCACGAATCCTTGCGAAAAGCAGCATTTTTCTTATAATATTAGCCAATGGGATATTTCTTAATCTTTGGGTAACCCCGTTTCTGAAAAAGCATATAGATGTAAATCTTGCCGAGTCCGAAAGTTTTCGAAAAGCACAGACAATTTTGGTAACAAGTGGGGCAGTGTCAATCATATCCTGGTACTATGTGTTTATTCTGGGTACGTGGAGAACTATCCCGTATTCGTATGGCCCCGTCATTATTACGTATTTCGCGATATTAATCCCAGGAATTATTGTCGCGAATATGGTGGGGAGGTATAAACTAAGGGCTTTGTCTAAGAAGCAGAGCCCGAATGGCGAAGGCTGATTGCTTACAAAACCTTACCCCGTTAGATAGAGCTCACAAGCTCGCTCATCTAACGGGGTGCTCATTATTCTAACATCTCAGCTGTGTCCTTCGGACTTACTTCGCTGAGAATAATAGCATGCAAGAACAACATCTTACCAAAAAAGAACGAAAAGCACTCCGGCGCGAAGAGCGTCGGCAAGAGTCACAGAAGGCCAACCGCAAATCAAAAGTAATGACCATATTCTTTTGGGTGGTGGGTCTTGCAGTCCTTGGGCTGCTTCTTTACGGCGGCTATACGTTACTTACGGCCCAAAAGGAATCGCTTGGCGAAGATTTTAGTATCGCGGTTCCTATTATGGATAGCAGGGGCCACGTAAATCCGGGATCACCTCGTCCAAATTATAATTCCAACCCTCCTACCTCGGGTCCGCATGGTTCGACCATTAACAAGGGAGTACATGATGAGGAATTTCCTGATGAGTCGCTCGTGCATAATCTTGAACACGGAGTAGTCTGGATTTCTTATCAGCCCGACATTCCTGGAGAAGTAGTTAATGAACTTGAGGACATCACTAAGAGCCATGGGAAGGTGGTGCTTACCATTCGTTCCGCAAATGAAAAAGACATTGCGCTTTCTGCCTGGGGCCGACTTGATACCTTTGACGTTAATCCCGA